>NZ_BCBJ01000031.1:0-86931 GCF_001320605.1 Pseudomonas sp. NBRC 111133
GTCAAGCAAGCACTACTCAACCTTCGACACGACGTGTACGGGACCAGCGACTATATCCCCGCTACGCGCCAAGAATGAGCGCGACTTGCGTGGCAATTGAATATTAAAACCATACACATAGCCGAACATGATACTCAAACAGCCAACATCGCGAAAGAACCAGGCGAATTTATAAACACATGGTCTGTCGATGGGTTCATTGGAGAAGGCTGTCAACCTTCAGAGCTTGGCTGGGGAACTCATGAACTGACATTACCCATAGGCGCCTGCTTCCATGCGCCTGCCTATAGAAAGTCAATTTACCTTAACCGCCCAGGCGCCTCCGTTCGATTAAAAACCTGGACACCTGCTTGCGGGCCATGCCTAGGCTTTCTTATCACTCATAACGAATCGATTTCCTTAGCCGACTATTTTACATATGAAATAAACGACACGAATGATTATAGGCCCACCGTAACCTACGCCTATCACCCGTGCAATGATGCAGTTCTATCGCTCCATGAACTCAATGGAAATTCCTTGCAACCCCAGCAGCGTAAACGTGTATTGCAAGGGCATGAAATATGTGATGGAGCTGACTATCTCGGCGTACTTCTCATGGGGCACGAGAAGAATGCTTACTGGTACGGCTCCATACTTAATAACGCCACCGCCCAAAATTTGAACCCTGCAAGCTCAGCGACCACATTGCAAGTAGCAGCTGGCGTACTTGCCGGTGTGAAGTGGGCCATCAAACATCCAAGACAAGGTATTGTCGAGTCGGAGGAAATGGATTTTCAATTTGTACTGGACGTTGCTCGCTGCTACTTGGGCGACATGGTAGGCACTTACACGGACTGGACTCCGGTCGACAAAGATGGACGGCTTTTCCCACGAAGGTTCAATACCAGCGACATCTGGCAATTCGAAAACTTCTTAGAGTAAGTACAAGGAGTACCGACATGAGCTATACAAAAACAGCAATCGGCCTGAAATGCTATGATTGGTCATCTGTCGACCTGCTGAAAAATTTAAGCCCAAGAACAATTGTCGGCTGTAAGAAAAAAATCGAGGAGCGCCAACAACACTTCTGGCACGACATGAGCTCAGAATTCGACTCAAAGCACTTCCTTACCTACCTCATGAAACGAAGAGACTTGAGCCTCAGCGATGAATTCCTTGAGTTTGTTTGCTTATGGCATCTTGACGAGCAAAATCACTACCGGGGTCTTCGCAAAATAAATAGCGTACTTTACAGTCAAAGTGAAGAATTTATTGACCATGCAATAAAATCCAGAGAACCAGACTTTAGCTCAATATCACCATTCCTTCGCGATGAATTCACAATACTACTATCCATTGCGTTCGACGAGATCACCAGCACTAGAGCTTACAAGCAGGACTTTGATCTGTTTGACAGCCTTGGCCCCGACTGCTTGTCGACCTGGATAAGAAATGCAGCCCGCGACGAGGCAGCACATTATGGTAACGCCATGAAAATCTTGAAACTTCATCACACTTCAAGGTTCGGGGAAGCATCAAAATTTCTGGATGAAATCGTTAGCTTCGAGACCGCCCAGACGTTCCATTACCAAAACACCTTCATCTTCGACCATGACACCGACGACTTCTCAATCGATCTCTTGAATCGTAGTAGATGCACAATTCTTGAGATCCTGGGAAGACCATCATGACCTGGCTATACCTTTCACTCATGGCTCCATTATTGTGGAGCCTATCCAACATGATCGATAAATTCGCGATCACCAACATCACATCCAACTATATCTCATTCATATTCCTGCTCAGCATTGGGAATATTTTTTTCGCTGCCATAATTTATGCCGCAGTACCACCAACTGATATAGCCCTGACAACGGCAACCCTAAACATCCTTTCAGGCCTCGCTATATTCATGCAATATTTTGCCTATAGCTATTCGCTAGAAAGCATGGACGTATCGATCGTGATCCCGATTCACCAATCGGAGCCACTGTTCGTCCTCATCGCGTCAGTATTTCTCTTCAATGCTATCCCTACGCTCTGGCAGGCAGGCGGCTTTTTCTTTATAACTGGTGGCATCCTGTTGCTATGTGTTTCAGGCAAGACCTTAAACGGGCTAGGCCAGAAAAAGCACATCTTGATGATTCTGGTTTCTGCCTTTTTCGGCGCAGCCTCAACAGTAATATCAGATGAAATACTTAGGCTAAAAAGCCTGGAATCCGTACTACTGTTCAACTTTCTTGGTTATGCACTCGGCGGTTTCTTACTACTTTTGATACCTCACTGCCGAAAGCTGATCGTACGCGATCTGAAACAGCTGAATCTCAGACAATTTGGAGTATTTGGCGTCACCAACACCTTCGATGTTGGCGGTTATATATTTTTTATGGCTGCGCTGTCTGCTGGCGGTGGTGCTGCGCTGGTGTCCGTCGTCGTCAGCATACACCCATTATTTGTTCTACTGTTTGGGTTCATAGCCACACGCTATTTCCCATCCTTTTTGACCGAGGATATCGCGCCAACCAGCATGTCACGCAAGATCACCTCCATCCTGGTGATCGTGGTTGGCGTTGTGGTCATATCCTTGCATGACAGCTGAAAAGAGAACTGGGACGAATCAAAGCAACCCATCCGCCCGCAACAACGTCTCCAGGCAATGCTCCTGCACCCCATAAAACGCCTTGAGCTGGCCAATCTTCTCCAGCAACTCGCCGTTAGCCACCGGCTGTCGTCGCTTCACCGCAAGAATCATCTTGTTCTTGTTGGTGTGCTCCAGCGAGATGAACTCGAACACCTTGGTTTCATAACCGCAGGCTTCCAGGTACAACGCGCGCAGGCTGTCGGTGAGCATTTCGGCCTGCTGGCCCAGGTGCAAGCCGTATTGCAGCATGGGTTGCAGCAACCCCGGGCTGTGCAGTTGCGGGCGGATCTGCTTGTGGCAGCACGGCGAGCACATGATGATCGCGGCGTTGCAGCGAATACCGGTGTGAATAGCGTAGTCGGTGGCGATATCGCACGCATGCAGGGCGATCATCACTTCGATGGCCTCGGGCACCACGCTACGTACATCACCGCACTGGAATTCCAGGCCTGGGTGCTCCAGGCGCGAAGGGGCGGCGTTGCACAGGTCGACCATGTCCTGGCGAAGCTCTACACCGGTGACCTGTGCCTCACGGCCCAGGCTGTTGCTCAGGTAGTCATGCATGGCGAAGGTCAGGTAGCCCTTGCCCGAGCCGAAGTCGGCCACCCGCAGCGCCTGCTCCGCAGGTACCGGCGCACTGGCCAGGGCGTGGTCGAAGACCTCGATGAACTTGTTGATCTGCTTCCACTTGCGCGACATGGACGGGATCAATGCACCTTGTGCGTCGGTCACGCCAAGGTCACGCAGGAACGGCCTCGACAAATCCAGGTAGCGCTTCTTCTCGCGGTCATGGCCGCTGCTCGTCGTGGCCTCCCGTGGAGCCTGCGCGCCGTGACGTTGCAACATCGGCTTGCCCTTCTTGCTGAAGGTCAGTTGCACTTCGCCATCTGCGTCGAACAGGTGGGCATTGCGGAAGCTGTCCGGCAGCAGCTCAGCTACCAGCGCCTGCGCCTGTTCCAGCGACAGGTTGCGGGTAATGTCGCGGGTCTGATGGCGGTAGACCAGCGACAGGCATGGCTGGCCCTTGACCTGCAGCGGCTTGGCGATGATCCGTTGCAAGGTCTGGTCGGCACCGACATGGCGCGCCAGCACCAGTTTGACCAAGGTGTTGCCGTGCAAGGCTGCATTCAGAAGGCCGAGAAACCGGGCGCGTGCATCTGACGCAGAGGGGGCGGAAGAACTGGCGGACATGGAGAAACGGTGCCTCGAATAGCGGGAACCGCATTCTACACCCTGCAGGTTCCAAGTCAGTCCAGGATCACCAACCGGTTGGGCAACTCGTTGCGCGCATGGGTAGGCGGCACATGCTCGCTAAGCAGCTCGCCGCACGCGTCGATGCACTCGACAAACCCCTGCAAGGTCCGCCCCTGACGCACCTGCTCGGCAAAGCGGGCGACAATGGCCGCCCGCGCGTTGGCATCCAGATAATGCTCGATACCGCGGTCGACCAGGATCTCCACGTGCCCCTCCGCCTCGCTGACGAAGATCAGCACGCCCGTGGCAGCTGCGGTGCGCTGCAGGTTTTGTTCGCGAAACTGCTGGCGGGCCAGCCGTGAGGCGCGCCAGCGACGCAAAGCACGAGGAATCAGCCAGCCGGCCAGAAGCGGATTGCGCAGCAGCAGGCACAAACCGACGAACAGCAGCACGTTGGCCACCAGCAAGCCACGCACGCTGGGCCAACCCAGCAGCCAATGCAACAGCCCCGGCACAGCCAGCGCCAGCACGGCGGCCCACAACAGCGGCCAATACGCGTAATCGTCAGCACGGCGCGCCAGTACCGTCACCAGTTCGGCATCGGTTCGCTTTTCAGCACGGGCAATGGCTTCGGCAATCTGCCGTTGATGGTATTCGTCTAAGGGGGTCATGCCGTCGGTCTCTTGAGCGTTCTTATAGTTGTTGTCCCGGCATTCGGGGCTTCGTCCCCAGGCGACATATTCAGGCATAATCCGCCGCTGGAAAACGAGCGTGTCAATCGTACAACAATAGCCGCCTGAAAACTTCGGCCGCGCACGTATCACCGCTGGATACGGCAGAGGCCCCACAACGGAACTGATGATGAAATTGTCTTTGCTGGGCCTGGCCATGGGCCTTGCCAGTCAGGCGGCCCTCGCCGCCCCCACCGCCCCGCCCCTGCAGGACAAGCAGGCGTTCATCGACCATCTGATCAGCCAGATGACCGAAGCCGAGAAAATCGGCCAGTTGCGCCTGATCAGCATCGGCCCGGAAATGCCTCGCGACAAGATTCGTGAGGAAATCGCCGCCGGCCGCATCGGCGGCACCTTCAACTCACGCACCGCGCCCGAAAACCGGCCGATGCAGGACGCGGCCATGCGCAGCCGCCTGAAGATCCCGATGTTCTTCGCCTACGACACCGTCCACGGCGAGCGCACCATCTTCCCGATTGGCCTGGGCATGGCCGCCACCTGGGACATGGACGCCGTGGCCAAGGTTGGCCGCACCGCCGCCATCGAAGCCTCGGCCGACGCCCTGGACATGACCTTCGCACCCATGGTCGATATTGCCCGCGACCCACGTTGGGGCCGCACCAGTGAAGGCTTTGGTGAAGACACCTACCTGACCTCGAAGATTGGCCAGGTGATGGTGCGCTCGTTCCAGGGCAGCAGCCCGGCCAACCCCGACAGCATCATGGCCATCGTCAAGCACTTCGCCCTGTACGGCGCCGTGGAGGGCGGGCGCGACTACAACACGGTCGATATGAGCCTGCCGAAGATGTACAACGACTACCTGCCGCCCTACCGCGCCGCCCTCGACGCCGGTGCTGGCGGGGTGATGGTGGCACTGAACTCGATCAACGGCGTGCCGGCCACCGCCAACACCTGGCTGATGAACGACTTGCTGCGCAAGGAGTGGGGCTTCAAGGGTGTGACCATCAGCGACCATGGCGCCATCCAGGAGCTGATCCGCCACGGTGTCGCCCGCGACGGTCGCGAAGCCGCCAAGCTGGCGATCAAGGCCGGCATCGACATGAGCATGAACGACACCCTGTACGGCGAAGAGCTGCCAGGCCTGCTGAAGTCCGGTGAAGTGACCCAGGTCGAGCTGGACCAGGCGGTGCGCGAAGTACTCGGAGCCAAGTACGACATGGGCCTGTTCAAGGACCCGTACGTGCGCATCGGCAAGGCCGAAACCGACCTGAAAGACTACTACGGCAACGACCGCCTGCACCGCGAAGCCGCGCGTGATGTGGCCCGCCGCAGCCTGGTACTGCTGGAAAACCACAACCAGACCCTGCCGCTGAAAAAAGCCGGCACCATCGCCCTGGTCGGCCCGCTGGCCGATGCACCGATCGACATGATGGGCAGCTGGGCTGCCGACGGCAAACCCGTGCACTCGGTGACAGTGCGTGAAGGCTTGCGTCGCGCCGTAGAAGGCAAAGCCAAGCTGGTCTACGCCAAAGGCTCCAACGTCACCGGCGACAAGGCGATATTCGATTACCTGAACTTCCTCAACTTCGACGCACCGGAAATCGTCGATGACCCGCGCCCGCCTGCGGTGCTGATCGACGAAGCCGTGAAGGCTGCCAGGCAGTCCGACGTGGTCGTAGCGGTTGTTGGCGAGTCGCGTGGCATGTCCCACGAGTCGTCCAGCCGCACCACCCTGGAAATTCCAGCCAGCCAGCGTGAGCTGATCAAGGCCTTGAAGGCGACCGGCAAGCCGCTGGTGTTGGTGCTGATGAACGGCCGGCCGCTGTCGATCGGCTGGGAACGCGAGCAGGCCGACGCCATCCTCGAAACCTGGTTTGCCGGTACCGAGGGCGGCAATGCCATCGCCGACGTGCTGTTTGGCGACTACAACCCATCCGGCAAGCTGGCCATCACCTTCCCGCGTTCGGTCGGGCAGATCCCGATGTATTACAACCACACGCGCATTGGCCGGCCGTTCACGCCGGGTAAGCCGGGTAACTACACGTCGCAGTACTTCGAAGAGCCTAACGGCCCGCTGTACCCGTTCGGCTATGGCCTGAGCTACAGCAGCTTCGAGCTGTCTGGCCTGAAGCTGTCGCACAAGGACCTCAAGCGCGGTGACAACCTGGAGGCCAAGGTGACGGTGAAGAATACCGGCAAGGTCTCCGGCGAGACCGTGGTGCAGCTGTACCTTCAAGATGTGTCGGCATCGATGAGCCGCCCGGTCAAGGAACTGAAAAACTTCCAGAAGCTGATGCTCAAGCCGGGTGAGTCGCGGACCTTGACCTTCCGCATCAACGAGGATGACCTGAAGTTCTACAATGGCCAGCTGCAGCGGGTTGCCGAACCAGGTGAGTTCAATGTCCAGGTAGGGCTGGACTCCCAGGCGGTGCAACAGCAGAGCTTTGAACTGCTGTAACTGAGGTCGCCTGCACCGGCCCATTCGCGGGTTCACCCGCGAAGAGGCCGGCCCTGATATCGCATATATCCGGATCCGCCCCAATGCCCTTTTCCTTTCGCGCCCTGCGTCTGGGGCTGATCACCTTGCTCATCCTGCTGGGCACCGCCCTCAGTGCCGGCTGGGCCATGCACCAGGCCAAGCGCCAGGCCATGGAAGACGACGCCCGGCGTGCCAGTCAGCAACTGGGGCTGTACGCCAATGCCCTGCACACCCTGATCGACCGCTACCGCGCCCTGCCCGCCGTACTGGCGCTGGACCCGGAACTGATCGCCGCCCTGCGCGGCCCGGTCAATGAACAGGTGCAGGACGCCCTGAACCGCAAGCTGGAGCGCATCAATGGCGCGGCCAATTCCTCTACCCTCGAGCTGCTCGACCGCACCGGCTTGGCCATTGCCGCCAGCAACTGGCGGCTGCCCAGTAGTTACGTCGGCTCCAACTACGGTTTCCGCCCCTATTTCAAGCAAACCCGCAGCCAAGGCAGTGGCCGCTTCTACGCCGTGGGCGTAACCAGTGGCGTACCGGGCTACTTCCTCGCCAGCGCGGTAAATGACGAGCATGGCCGCTTTCTCGGTGCTATGGTGGTCAAGCTGGAATTCCCCGAACTGGAACGCGAGTGGCGCCAGGGCAGCGATATCCTGCTGGTCAGCGACGCCCGTGGCATCACCTTCATCGCCAACCAGGATGGCTGGCGCTACCGCGAGCTCCAGCCGCTGAATGGTGCCGACCGTGCCGAGCTGGCTGAAACACGCCAGTACGACAAACAGCCGCTGGTGCCCCTGCAGCACCAGGTGCTGACCCGTTTTGCCGAATACAGCACCCTTAGCCGCGTGCAAGGCCCGCAGGGCAGTGCCGAGTACCTGTGGGAAAGCCTGCCGCTGGAAGGTGACCACTGGACCTTGCACCTGTTGCGCAAGCCACAGGTGGCCGCCGATGGCCGCAATGCCGCCCTGGGCGCCGCAGCCGTGTGGCTGAGCCTGGTGTTCGCCGCCCTGTTCGTCAGCCAGCGCCTGCGCCTGGCACGCCTGCGCCAGCGCAGCCGGCAAGAGCTCAAACGCCAGGTCGAAGAACGCACCCGTGAGTTGCGCACCGCCCAGGAGGGCCTGGTACAGTCGGCCAAACTGGCCGCCCTCGGGCAGATGTCGGCCGCCATGGCCCACGAGATCAACCAGCCGCTGACCACCCAGCGCATGCAACTGGAAACCCTGCGGCTGCTGCTGGACCACGGCCGTTACGACGAAGCGCGCCAGGCCCTGGAACCGCTGGAGCAAATGCTCACACGCATGGCCGCACTGACCAGCCACCTGAAAACCTTTGCCCGCAACAGCCCGGTCGGCCTGCGCGAGCGCCTCGATCTGGCCACCGTGGTCGACCAGGCCTTGCACCTGCTGGATACCCGCATCCGTAGTGACGAGGTCGAGGTGGCCTTGTACCTGGCACGCCCGGCCTGGGTACGCGGCGATGCCATTCGCCTGGAGCAAGTGCTGATCAACCTGCTGCGCAATGCCCTCGACGCCATGGCCGACAAGCGCTACAAACGCCTGGAGGTGCGCATCGAGCCAGATGGCGAGCTGTGGCGCCTGAGCGTGCTGGATTCGGGTGGCGGCATCGCCGAGGCCGACCTGGCGAAGGTGTTCGACCCGTTCTTCACCACCAAGCCGGTGGGTGAAGGGCTGGGCCTGGGCCTGGCCATTTCCTACGGCATCGTCCACGAGGCCGGGGGCCAACTGCTGGCCGAAAACGTACCTGGTGGCGCACGCCTGAGCCTTACCCTACCCCGTGACCTGGAGCCTGTATGTTGAATTCAGTGATCGTCGTCGATGATGAAGCCAGCATCCGTACTGCCGTCGAGCAATGGCTGAGCCTGTCCGGCTTCACTGTGCAGTTGTTCGCTCGCGCTGATGAATGCCTGGCACACCTGCCACGGCACTTTCCGGGGGTGATCATCAGCGATGTGCGCATGCCAGGCATGGACGGCCTGCAATTGCTCGAGCGCCTGCAGACGGACGACCCCGACCTGCCCGTGATCCTGCTGACCGGCCACGGTGATGTGCCCATGGCAGTAGAAGCCATGCGCAACGGGGCCTATGACTTCCTGGAAAAACCCTTCACCCCGCAGCACCTGCTGGGGAGCCTGCGCCGGGCACTGGAAAAGCGCCAGCTGGTCCTTGAAAACCGTCGGCTGCACGAACAGGCTGACCTCAAGTCACGCCTGGAAGGCACACTGCTGGGTATGTCCCAGGGCCTGCAGCAACTGCGCCGGCAGGTGCTGGACCTGGCCAGCCTGCCAGTCAACGTGCTGATTCGTGGTGAAACCGGCAGCGGCAAGGAGCGGGTCGCCCGCTGCCTGCACGATTTTGGCCCGCGCGCCGGCAAACCATTCGTTGCCCTCAACTGCGCGGCCATCCCCGAAGCACTGTTCGAAGCCGAACTGTTCGGCCATGAAAGCGGTGCCTTCACCGGCGCCCAAGGCAAGCGCATCGGCAAACTGGAGTACGCCAACGGTGGCACGGTGTTCCTCGACGAAATCGAGAGCATGCCACTGGCGCAACAGGCCAAGCTGCTAAGGGTGATCCAGGAGCAGAAACTGGAGCGTTTGGGGGCTAACCAGAGCATCAGCATCGACTTGCGAATCATTGCCGCGACCAAGCCCGACCTGCTCGACGAGGCCCGTGCCGGGCGTTTTCGCGAAGACCTGGCCTACCGCCTGAACGTGGCCGAACTGCGCCTGGCGCCGTTGCGTGAGCGGCGCGAGGACATTGCGCTGCTGTTCGAACACTTTGCCCGTGCAGCAGGCGAAAAGCTTGGACGCTGCGCACCGCCGCTGTCGGGGCCACAGCTGGCCCAACTGCTGTCGCATGACTGGCCAGGTAATGTTCGCGAGCTGGCCAATGCGGCGGAGCGGCACGCGTTGGGGCTAGGTTCGCCAAACATCGAGGTAGCGCCTGCCGGGCAATCGCTGGGCGAGCAGATGGAGGCGTTCGAGGCGCAATGCCTGCGCGCAGCGTTGCGACAGCATGGGGGCGAGATCAAGGCGGTAATGGAGACCTTGCAGCTGCCGCGGCGCACGCTTAATGAAAAGATGCAGCGGCACGGGTTGGTGCGCGAGGATTTTGTCGGGCGAGAATGAGCGGAAATCCGCTTATGACCAGGATTTAGTAGGCGAGATTCCGCTTATCAACTCAAGATTTTGGGGCTGCTTTGCAGCCCATCGCGACGCAAGGCCGCTCCTGCAAGGGCCTTGCAAGGCTTGCTATTACGGGGTTCGCGGAGCTCGCAACGCCCCCAAATGAATCACCCCGCACCCATTTGGCACACCTTCTGCAATTGCCTTGGCAAGCTGCGCCACGGCGCGCTCCACAAAAACAACGAGAAGGTATCCCTGATGGATAACGCCACCTCCCTGCCCGCCGGGGCGGCCACTGCGCCCGCCGCGGAAAAAACCACCGCCAGCCGCCTGAAGTCGATCTTCAGCGGGTCCATCGGCAACATGGTCGAATGGTACGACTGGTACGTCTACGCCGCATTCTCGCTGTACTTCGCCAAGGCCTTCTTCCCGGCCGGCGACTCCACCGCACAACTGCTCAACACCGCCGCGATCTTCGCCGTGGGCTTCCTGATGCGCCCGATCGGTGGCTGGTTGATGGGCCTGTACGCCGACCGCAAGGGCCGCAAGGCCGCGCTGATGGCTTCGGTACTGCTGATGTGCGCAGGCTCGCTGGTCATCGCCCTGACCCCGGGCTACGAAACCATCGGTGTCGCCGCACCGATCCTGCTGGTGATTGCGCGCCTGATGCAGGGCCTGTCGGTGGGTGGTGAATACGGCACCTCGGCCACCTACCTCAGCGAAATGGCCAGCAAGGACCGCCGTGGTTTCTTCTCCAGCTTCCAGTACGTGACCCTGATCTCCGGCCAGCTCATCGCCCTGGCAGTACTGATCATCCTGCAGCAGACCCTGACCACCGAGCAGCTGTACGCCTGGGGCTGGCGTGTGCCGTTCGTGATCGGTGCGCTGTGCGCCGTGGTGGCCCTGTACCTGCGTCGCGGCATGGAAGAAACCGCCTCGTTCACCAAGAAGGAAAAGGCCAAGGAAAGCCTGATGCGCACCCTGATGCGCCACCCCAAAGAGCTGATGACCGTGGTCGGCCTGACCATGGGCGGCACCTTAGCCTTCTACACCTACACCACCTACATGCAGAAGTACCTGGTCAACACCGTGGGCATGAGCATCAGCGACTCGACCACCATCTCGGCCGCCACACTGTTCCTGTTCATGTGTCTGCAGCCGGTGATTGGTGGGCTGTCCGACAAGATCGGCCGTCGCCCGATCCTGATCGCCTTCGGTGTGCTCGGCACCCTGTTCACCGTCCCGATCCTCAGCACCTTGCACACCATCCAGACCTGGTGGGGCGCGTTCTTCCTGATCATGGCCGCGCTGATCATCGTCAGCGGCTACACCTCGATCAACGCAGTGGTCAAGGCAGAGCTGTTCCCGACGGAAATTCGCGCCCTGGGCGTGGGCCTGCCGTACGCCCTGACCGTGTCCATCTTCGGCGGCACCGCCGAATACGTGGCCCTGTGGTTCAAGAGCGCTGGCATGGAGAGCGGCTTCTACTGGTACGTCACCGCCTGCATCGCCTGTTCGCTTCTGGTATATGCAACCATGAAGGACACCAAGCAGCACTCGCGGATTACAACTGAGTGAGTTTGAGCCTGCCGCAATGAAGAAGGGCGCACCGTTTCGGGCGCCCTTTTTTCATGCATTGTGAATGCATGATGTGATTCGATGAGCCAATGATTAATCCTATTCGGCTCATCATGTGAGCCGAATAGCTCAATTAATCGGCTCACCAGCTCCTGAAACCTGGCTCAAGACATCTCCAACGCCTGACGCGGCTCACGGCGCTGGTACCAGCTGGCCATCAGCACCAGCACCAGCAACACCCCGCCCAGCACAGCCGAAGAGCCGACCGTGCCAAAGTCCAGGCCACCCTTTTCATGGGGTTTGGTCAGGACATCGCCCAGCGTGGCGCCAAACGGGCGGGTAAGCACGAACGCCACCCAGAACAGCACGACGCCTGGAATACGCGTCCAGTAGCGGGCCACCACTACCAAGGCAATGGCACTGCCGATCAGCAACGCGCCGCCAGCAAAACCGAGCCCCGAATCATCGGCCAGGTAATCGCCCAGGGCGGTACCAAGCGTGTTGGAAAACAGGATCGCCACCCAGTAGAACAGCTCGCCCGTGCGGTTCTTGATTCGGGTGACATCCAGTGGGTTGCCGCTCAGGCGCCACAGCAGGAAGGTCAGCAGCAGGATGCCGATGAGCAAGGCCGACCCCGTGGCATAACCCAGGCCCAGGGTGCGGTCCATGAAGTCGGACATGGTGGTGCCGGCGGTACTGGTGGAGAGGATCACCAGCCAATACAGCATCGGGTGGTAGCGGCGCGAGTAGAGCTGGCCGAGCAAGGTCAGCAGGAACACGCTGATCAACAGCAGCGAGCTGACGGCATAGCCAACGTTCAGCGTCATCGACAGCAAGTCGCCCGCCGTTTCGCCAAGGGTGGTAGCGCAGATCTTCATGACCCAGAAGGCCAAGGTGATTTGCGGGAGTTTGTTCATTGTTGTGCCGCTCCAGTTTGAGGTGCGGCGATGGTGCTGATCGAGGCCTGAAAAATCGGTTGGTGATGCATGAAAAAAGTGTTGATAGATCTTTGAAACAAAATATTTCGTTCTTAACGTCCCATTAATTCCCACCCTTCAAGCTGAAATAGCTGACAGAACGACGACGCGCGGGCATGCGGCTCTTGGGTGATGCCACAGCGTGATTCACGCGAAGCGCTCCCATATACATCGAATAATTAGATTTTTAATCGCTATTTTTTGCGCTTTTTAATCAAATTAATCGGCGTAGGATTAAACCCATAGAAACAAACAACCCTTGTAGCCCTTGGAGCAACGACCATGAAAAACAAACTGATCCTTACCCTGGCCCTCTCGGTTTTCGCAGCTGCCGCTTACGCCGAAGATGGCTTCGACCGTACCAACGCCCACACGTTTGCAGCGGTACAGAGCCAGTCCGCTACCTACGCTGAAGATGGTTTCGACCGCACTGGTGGCCAACGCTTTGCCGAAGATGGCTTCGACCGCACTGGTGGCCAACGCTTCGCCGAAGACGGCTTCGACCGCACCGGTGGCCAACGCTTCGCCGAAGACGGCTTCGACCGCACCGGTGGCCAACGCTTCGCCGAAGACGGTTTCGACCGCACCGGTGGCCAACGCTTCGCCGAAGACGGTTTCGACCGCACCAACGCCCACCGCATCAGTTGATCCCCGATGCGAGCACCCAGCCCGGCTTTGGCCGGGCTTGATCATTTGCAGACGGGCACAGGCTTGGCACACTAGGCACCTCGCAACCCAGGAGGTGGGCCAGCAAGCCCAGCACAGATGTATTACTACGAACCCGCAAAAGGCCACGGCCTGCCCCACGACCCGTTCAACGCCATCGTCGGCCCCCGCCCCATCGGCTGGATCTCCTCGCAAGACCGTGAAGGCCGCCTGAACCTGGCGCCCTACAGCTTTTTCAACGCGTTCAACTACATCCCGCCAATCATCGGTTTCTGCAGCGTCGGGCGCAAAGACAGCCTGAACAACATCGAACAGACCGGCGAATTTGTCTGGAACCTGGCCACCCGCCCGCTGGCTGAGCAGATGAACCAGAGCTGCGCACCGGTTGCGGCCGAAGTAAACGAATTTGAATTGAGCGGCCTCACTGCCACGCCGTCGAGCATCGTCAACGTACCGCGCGTGGGGGAAACCCCCGTGGCCTTCGAGTGCAAGGTCAGCCAGATCGTGCAGCTCAAGCGGGCAGACCAGGCGCTAGTGCCCAGCTGGCTGATCCTGGGTGAGGTGGTGGCGGTGCACATTGCCGAGCACCTGCTGAAAAACGGCATCTACGACACCGCTGCCGCCGAACCGATCCTGCGTGGCGGTGGCCCGGCGGACTACTTCGAGCTGGGCAACCTGTTCAAGATGGCCCGCCCGCCGGCCTGATCACCAGATCAGCTCGCCCTCTTCGCTGACGCCTTGCAGGCGTTGCAGCTCGGCCGTAGCCGCTTCGTCGGCGGCTACGGCCCCCTTGAACACCTGCCCGTCCAGTACCTTGTGAAAACGCGGCGCGCCGCCCATGCCCAAGGCCTTGACCGCAATGGCCGCGTTGTAGCCGCCCCCCTCGACCGGGACCATTGCCGAAACCGCTTCGAAATGCGGGAATTCCCTACGTGCCATGTTGCTATCCACCTGGTTGAACAAGGCGGTCATTTTACCCCATCACTGATCAATCGAAGGTATGCAGGTCCAAGCTGCTGACCACCTGTGCCTGCACCAACTCGCCAAACACCTCCAACGTTGGCGAGGCGAAGTAGCCACTCATCGCCTGCTGGTCCTGCCAGCTACCGCTGAGCAACCAAAGGTCGGCATCCGCCTGGGAGCGCTGTACCGTGAAACTCAGGCAGCCCGGCGCTCGCAGCGAGGGTTCGAGCAGGTCACGCAGTCGCGCCCCCAACTCGGCCGAGCGCCCGCTGCTGGCACGGATGAAAGCAAGGTGGGTGACCGGTTGTTTTGAGGTCATTGCACAATCTCCTTGAAGCAGGCGGACGGAAAAGCCAGGCTGCCAAGGTTAGGGGCTGCCTCGCGCGGCGCGTTAGGCCATTACTGCATGCCGATTGCCTGATCCTGCAGCGCGGCAGGATCAGGCAATCGACGTGCAGCTTTCGACTAGCGCCCGCCATTGCCCAAACCTATGCTGCGTCGGTCAGCAGAGGAAATCTACCATGACCACACCGACACCCATCGACCCACCCCTGGAATTGCAGCGCCAGGAGCTTGCGGAACTGATCCGCCGCCATGCCGGCGAGCCCCACGGCCCGGCCTCGGCCATCGATGGCTTGTTCCTGGTGCGCTACACCGAGAACGTGCGCTCGGTGCCGACCCTCGCTCAACCCGCGCTGTGCATCCTGGCCCAGGGCAGCAAAAGCCTGTTCCTCGGTGACGAACAATATGCCTACGACCCGCTGCACTACATGGTGGTTTCGGTAACCCTGCCACTGAGCGGCGTAAAGCTCGACGCCAGCCCCGAACACCCCAGCCTTGGATTGCGCATAGACCTGGACCCGGCAGAGATCAGCCAGCTGATTGCCGAGAGCGGGCCGATGCTGGTGCCCAACCGGCCTTCCGGTCGCGGTTTGTATGTGGACAGAACCGATGCGCCATTGCTGGATGCCCTGCTGAGGCTGATCCGACTGCTGGACACACCGCGCGATATCGCGATGTTGGCGCCGTTGTTCCGCCGTGAAATTCTCTACCGTTTGTTGCGCGGGCCGCAGGGTTATCGGCTGTACGAGATTGCCTTGGCCAACAGCCAGACGCACCGGGTTTGCCAGGCCATTACCTGGCTCAACAACAACTATCAACAGCCGCTGCGTATCGAGGACCTGGCCCGGGAGGTCAACCTCAGCACCTCGACCCTGCATCACCGCTTCAAGGCAGTGACGTCGATGAGCCCGTTGCAGTACCAGAAACAGCTGCGCCTGCAGGAGGCGCGGAGGTTGATGCTCAATGACGGGCTGGAGGCGGCGGTGGCGGCTTATCGGGTGGGGTATGAGAGCCCGTCGCAGTTCAGCCGGGAGTACAGCAGGCTGTATGGAGCGCCGCCGATTCGGGATGTGGCCAGATTGAGAGCCACTGCTGTCTAAAACTTTTTGGTGGCTGTACCGGCCTCTTCGCGGGCTCGCCCGCGAAAGGGTCGGTACAGGCAACAGCTTCAGTTCAACCCGAAACTGTCCCTTGCCACTGATTCTGGTCCACCTGAATCAAGGTCGGCCCCTTGCGTTCCACCGCCTGCCCCAGCGCCGCCTGCAACTGCGCCACATCCGCCACATTCTCCGCCGCCGCGCCCAACGCCCGCGCCACGCCGATGAAGTCCGGCGTATGAATATCCACACCAACAGGCTCGATCGCCCGGTTGACCATGTACTTCTTGATTTCCTCGTACCCCTGGTTATTCCACAGCAGCACGATCAGCGGCACCTGCGCCTCCACCGCGCTGGCCAGCTCCGGCAGGGTGAATTGCATACCACCATCGCCAATCAGGCACACCGCAGGCGCACGCTGTCCGGTTTGCTCCGCACTCCCGAGCCAGGCGCCCATGGCCGCAGGTAGCGCATAACCCAGGGTGCCGTAGCCGGTCGAGGCATTGAACCAGCGACGTGGCTGATCCATGTCCAGGGTCAGGTTGCCGGTGTACACCGGCTGGGTCGAATCGCCCACCAGGATGGCATTGGGCAGGCGCTCAAGAATGGCGCTCAGCAAACGCGTCTGGCTCAGTGTCGACTGGTCCCAGCCTGCCGCCAGAGCCTGGCGCAGATTGGCCACCCGGGCCACACCCCAGGTGCTTTCACGCACGGGTTGCAGCTGAGTCTGCAAAGCACCGAGCAGCGCTTCGGCGGCCAATTCGGCATCAGCCACCAGCGCCAGCTCCGGCAGGTAATTGCGCACGGTCTGGTCCGGGTCGATGTCGATGCGCAGCAGGCTTCCCGGGATCTCGAAGCCACCCTTGAACGTCACGTCATAATCGGTTTCAGCCAGTTCGGTACCGATCGCCAGCACCACGTCGGCCTCGGCGACGAGCGCCCGCGTGGCAGGCAACGACTGGGTCGAACCGATTTGCAGCGGGTGGCTGGCCGGCAGCAAACCCTTGGCATTGATGGTGAGCGCCACCGGTGCCTGAAGGTGTTCGGCCAGGCGTGCCAGGGCAGCACCGGCTGCCAACGCGCCCCCCCCAGCCAGAATCAACGGCCGCTTTGCACAGGCCAGGCGCTCAGCCATCTGTGTTACAGCTTGCGGGGCAGCCCCCGCACGGCTACCGCGCACGGGCCGGCCCGGCAGCAGGAAATCAGCCGGTTCGACCAGCACGTCGAGCGGGATTTCGATATGCACCGGGCGTGGTCGGGCACTGTCGAACACGGCAAATGCCCGGGCCAGCACCTGCGGCAGGTCTGCTGCACTCATCAAGGTGTGAGAAAACGCAGCCACACCCGACACCAGCGCCGCCTGGTTGGGCAGCTCGTGCAGCTTGCCACGGCCACCGCCCAACTGGTCACGGGACTGCACGCTGGAAATCACCAGCATCGGGATCGAATCGGCATAGGCCTGGCCCATCGCCGTGGTGATGTTGGTCATGCCAGGGCCAGTGATGATGAAGCACACTCCGGGTTTGCCACGGGTGCGCGCATAGCCGTCAGCCATGAACCCGGCACCCTGCTCGTGGCGCGGGGTGATGTGGCGAATGGACGAACCCGCCAGGCCGCGATAGAGCTCCACGGTATGTACACCGGGAATGCCGAAGACATGGTCCACGCCATAGCCTTCAAGGAGTTTGACCAGTACTTCGCCGCACGTTGCCATCAGGGTTCACCATGAATCTGGTTGGGTTATGTGCTTATTGGACCCAACCCATGACTACCACCACAATGCAAAAAAACACATACTAGCCATGTCCTGTAATCATGGCTTATCGCAATGAAACGCCTACCGCCCTTAGCCGCCCTGCACACCTTTCTGGTGACCGCCCAGCACTGCAATTTCACCCGTGCCGGGCAACAGCTACACATCACGCAAGGCGCCGTCAGCCGCCAGATCGCGGCCCTTGAGGAGCACCTGGGGTATGCGTTGTTCCAGCGCCAGGCCCGTGGGCTGAGCCTGACCCGTGAAGGCCAGGACTGGCTGCCACGGGTGCAGCAGGTGTTCGCACTGATCGAACAAGGCGTGAATGAGGTGGGCGGACGCAGCACGACTTTGCAGCTCAAGGCGCCCACCTGCGTGATGCGTTGGTTACTGCCACGCCTGATGGAGTGGCAAGCACTGCGCCCGGATGTGCCGGTGGAGCTGACGACCACGGTGCAGCACGGGGTGGACTTCCGCCGGGAGGGCTTTGATGCGGCGGTGGTGTATGGCGACACGCCGAACCACGGGTTACAGGTGCGCAAGTTGTTCGATGAACAGCTGACGCCGGTGTGTGCGCCCTCGCTATGCGACGGGCCGATACCATTGCGCCAGGTGGAGGACCTGGCGCGGCACATGCTGCTGCATCCATCACGGGATGAACATGACTGGCGGTTGTGGTTGCAGGCGGCCGGGGTGACGTTGGCCGCTCATGGGCCCAAGCAGCATTTCGAGACGCTGGACATGGCGATGGCCATGGCCTCGCAGGGGACCGGGGTGGCAATTGGCGACTGGTCGCTGATTGGGGATGACCTGCGCGGGGGGCGGCTATGCATGCCGTTTGCGCTGAAGGTGATGACCGGCAAGGGGTATTACCTGGTGAGCCAGGCCAGAAGCTTGCCGCCGGGGTTGGTGGAATTGCTGGACTGGCTGGAGAGCCAGGCCAGCCTATGAAGCCCCTTCGCGGGCATGCCCGCGAAGGGGGCGACTCAATACCCGACGGTAAAACGCTGCCGCGAATGCGCCGGCTTTTCCAGCTCATCGATCATGGCAATCGCATAATCGGCAAAGGTGATCCAACTCTTGCCATCCGCACCAATCAGCAGATGATCCTTGCCCAGCGTGTACCGCCCGCTGCACTCACCTTCGACAAACTCCGCCGACGGCGACAGGAAGGTCCAGTCCAGGTTCGGCTCCCGTTGCAGCGCCTCCAGAAAACGCACCCCGGCAGTGGCCTCGGCCTTGTAGGCTTCCGGGAAGTCCGGGCTGTCGATCACCCGGTGCCCCGACGGCAACAGCAGGCTGCCCGCACCGCCCACCACCAGCAAGCGCTTGACCTCGGCCCGCTTGACCGGCTCGATGATCGCGTGCGGCTCGATGGTCGAGAAATGCGCAGCGCTCAGCACGGCATCCACGCCCGTGACCGCGGCTTGCAGGGCCGCGCCGTCCTTGGCATCCAGCGCCTTGACGGTCACTCCCTCCCGGCCCTCCAGTTTCGAAGGGTCACGGGCGATGGCCAATACACTGTGGCCACGGCGCAGGGCCTCTTCCAGCAACTGGCTGCCAGCACGGCCAGTGGCACCGATGATTGCGATCTTGCTCATGGGATACTCTCCATCAATTGAACGGAATTACCACTTCATCTCGCCCTTGGCGACCTTGGCACCCAGCTCCAGGGAGCTTTCATCGGCCAGGCCCGGGTAACGTTGCTTCATCGCCTCGATCAAGGCACCCGCGTCTTTTGCCTTGGCCGCTTGGGCATCGAAGTCACGAATGTAGTTCGCCGTGAAACGCACAGCCTCCAGCGAGCGGCTGCTGTTCCCCAGGTAATGGCCCGGGATGACCGTACGCGGCGCCAGCGATTCGATGTGCGCCAGGGTGCCGAGCCAGTCGGTATGCGACTGGGCCGTCTGGGTATCGGCCATCCACACATGAATGTGCTCGGACACCACCACGCCGCCGACCACCGCCTTGATCGACGGGATCCACACAAAGCTGCGGTCTGGTTGCGGACCGTCAAGGCCAACCACCTCAAGGGCCTGCCCTTCCAGCGTCAATCGGTTGCCTTCCAGTACCTGTGGCAGCACCAGCCGTGCCGGTTTGTCTGCCCCCATCTGCGGGCCCCAGTACGCCAGCTTGGGGTCCATGGTCTGACGGATATGCGCGACAGTGGCGGCCGAGGCCAGCACCTTGGCGTCGGGGAAAGCATTTGTCAGGGTGTCCAGGCCGAAGTAGTAATCCGGGTCACCGTGGCTGATATAGATGGTAGTCAGGTGCTTGCCACCAGCTCGCAGGCGCTGCACCAGTTGCTGGGCCTGGGCCTTACCGAACTGGGCATCGACCAGCACGGCATCGTGCTCGCCACTGACAATCACCGAACTGACCGGGAAGATGGCCTCATGCCCAGGGTTGTAGACTTCCAGCTTCAAGGGTTCGGCGGCCAGCACCGGGCCGGCCAGGGTAACGCAGGCCAGCAGCAGGCCACGCAAGGGAGTGAACAGGGACATTGGCAACGCCTTCCAGATAACGATGGCCAACAGCTTAGTTGCCCGATCCATGACAAAAAATGCGATGCTCGAACATAGTTTGTTTCTGAAACCGGGCAAATCATGGACCGTCTCAACGCCATGCGCGTTTTCGTCACCGTCGTCGACCTGGGTAGCCAGTCGGCAGCGGCGGATCATTTGCAGCTATCGCGGCCGGTGGTGTCGCGCTATCTGGCAGCGCTGGAAGACTGGGTGGGCGCGCGCCTGATGCAGCGCACCACACGCAAGCTCAGCCTCACCGCCGCCGGCCAGGAAACCCTGCCACGCTGTCGGCAGTTGCTGGAGTTGGCCGGTGACCTGCAGGCTGCCGTGCAACAGCCGGATGACGCGCCCAAGGGCGCATTGCGCATCAGCGTCAGTACATCCTTTGGCCAGGCGCAGCTGGTGGATGCGGTGGCGGCCTATGTGCGGCGCTATCCAGGTGTGAACGTGGAACTGCAGATGCTCGACCGCACCGTCAACCTGGTGGACGAGCGTATCGACCTGGCCATCCGCACCAGCAACGACCTGGACCCCAACCTGATCGCCCGGCGCCTGAGCATATGCCGCTCGGTGGTGTGTGCGTCCCCCGCCTACCTGCTTGAGCATGGCACCCCACAGCGGGTCGAAGAACTGAGCCGGCATAACTGCCTGACCCATGCCTATTTCGGCCATAGCCTGTGGCATTTCGACGTGGGCGGCCAACAGATCGCCGTGCCGGTGACGGGGAATATCAGTGCAAACGAAGCCATGACATTGCAAAAGGCCGCGCTGGCTGGCGCGGGTATCGCCATGCTGCCAACCTACCAGGCCGCCGACGCCCTGCGCCGGGGCGAACTGGTGCGCCTGCTGCCCGAGGCAAAGCCCCGCGAACTGAACCTGAATGCGGTGTACACGTCACGCAAGCACATGCCGGCAACCTTGCGCAGCATGCTGGATTTTCTGGTGCAGCGGTTCAAGAACGAACCCGAGTGGGACCGGGATCTCTGATGTAACGTGAGAAATGACCTACGCTTAACGGTATCACCTGTCGCTGTAACTGGAGGTGAGTACCATGGGCATCAAATCAAGAAGAGTCGCCCTTGTCATGGCCCTGACTGCTGTCGCAGGGCTGTACGGCTCAGCCTGTTGGCGCGCCGAGCTGCTACGCAGCCAGCCCAGTGCCGCCAACAGCTGCGAGCAGGCACATTGCGTGCCTCACACCGCAACCTTGAGCGCCGTCCGTTGAGTTGACGGCGCGCCGCCGGTCACTCTTCCACGCTCATGTATTCCTTGGCCCAGCGGATGTAGTCCTCGGGTTGGGTGTAGGTGTGCGAGAGTTCGGTCGCGCTGAGGTTTTCCGACTTGTTCTGCTGGCCGCGTTGCAGGCGCAGGCAGTCGTAGGTGGCCTTGATCGCAGCAAAGTAGGCCGCGTGGCCATCGACCACGATACGCACGCCCAGGCGCGCCAGGCGCTCGTCATCGCGCAGGTTCGGGTTGCCATAGGTGACCAGCATCAGCGGCACGGTCAGATGCTCGGCAATTTGCTCAAGCTGCTCGAAGTCCTTTACCCCCACCATGCAGATGCCATCGGCACCGGCTTTCTGGTAGCTCTGGGTGCGCACGATGATTTCTTCGGTGGTCAGCACGCCTGCGTTGGTGCGGGCAATGATCGACAACGACGAATCGACCCGTGCCTCCAGCGCCGCACGAATCTTGCCAACGCCCTCCTCGACCGGAATCAGGTCGGTAGACTTGCGCCCGAACTGGGCAGGCAGCAAGGTGTCCTCGATGGTCAACGCAGCCACGCCGGCGCGCTCCAGTTCGATCACCGTGCGCATCACGTTCAGCGCGTTGCCATAGCCATGGTCGGCGTCAGCCAGCACGGGCAGTTGCGCTACCCGGCCAATACGGGTGGCTTGCTCGACGAACTCGCTGAGGGTAATGAGGGCAAAGTCCGGCGCGGCCAATACCTGCAATGAAGCAACGGAACCACCGAGGATACCGACCTCGAAGCCGAGGTCTGCGGCAATGCGCGCCGACATCGGGTCGAACACCGATGCAGTGTGGTAACAGGAACCTGAAGCGAGCAGCTCGCGGAAGGCAAAACGCAGATCTTGATGGGAAGCCTTGGGCATGATCACTCCGCAATTTAAGTTGAAATTTGAACGGTAACTACCGACCCCTGTAATCGGGTCTACCTGACCTGTTCCAACCGTCGCCATCTGGGCGGTCATGCTCGACATGCAGGCAGAGGAATAAAAGGTGTGGGAGACAGCACACTGAAAAACCTGCGGCATAATGTTGCACCAAGCTGGTGCAGGCCGCGAATTTCAGCCTCTGTGGCATACCAACGATATCACGCAGCCATGCAGCACTGGATGAATGCGCCAATGCCGATTCAGCATAGGGGATGCAGATAGTACATAGGAAGCTACCTAACTCAGGTTACAATCCGACGTGCCCACAAAGAGGCCGTAACAGACAGACAAGGTATTCCCGTGACCGCCGCCCTGCCCCCCACCACCCTGCGCAATGTGCTCACCGCTCTCATGCTGGCCATTTTCCTCGGCGCACTGGACCAGACCATCGTCGCCGTCTCGCTGCCGGCGATTTCCGCCCAGTTCAACGATGTCGGCCTGCTGGCCTGGGTGATCTCCGGTTACATGGTGGCGATGACCGTGGCCGTGCCGATCTACGGCAAACTGGGCGATCTGTACGGGCGGCGGCGGATGATCCTGACCGGTATCAGCCTGTTCACCCTGGCCTCCATCGCGTGCGCCATGGCCCAGGACATGCAACAGCTGGTGCTGGCCCGTGTACTGCAGGGCATTGGCGCGGGCGGCATGGTCTCTGTCAGCCAGGCGATCATCGGCGATTTCGTGCCACCGCGTGAGCGCGGCCGCTACCAGGGTTATTTCAGCAGCATGTACGCCGTAGCCAGCGTCGCCGGGCCAGTGCTGGGCGGCTGGCTGACCGAGTACTTGTCGTGGCGCTGGGTATTCTGGATCAACCTGCCGCTGGGGCTGGTTGCCTTGTGGGCGATCCGCCGTGCCCTCGGTGGCATGCCGGCGCAGCGACGCGAGGCCCAGGTGGATTACCTCGGCGCCGTGCTGCTGATACTCGGCCTGGGCAGCTTGTTGCTGGGCATCACCTTGGTCGGTCAGGGCCACGCCTGGATTGATCCTGCCGTACTGGCCCTGTTCGCCTGCGCTGTACTGGGCCTGGCGTTGTTCATCGCCCATGAGCGGCGCTGCCCGGAGCCGCTATTGCCCTTGGGCTTGTTCAGCAATCGGGTGGCGGTGCTGTGCTGGGGGGTGATCTTCTTCGCCAGCTTCCAGTCGATTTCCCTGACGATGCTCATGCCGTTGCGCTACCAGGGCATCACGGGTGCTGGCGCCGACAGCGCCGCGCTGCACCTGTTGCCACTGGCCATGGGCCTGCCCCTTGGCGCCTTCACCGGCGGTCGCATGACCAGCCGCACGGGGCGCTACAAGCCGCAGATTCTGGCCGGTGCGTTGTTGATGCCCGTGGCCATTTTCGCCATGGCGCTAACGCCGCCACAATCGGCTTTGCTCAGCGCGCTGTTCATGCTGCTGACCGGCATCGCCTGCGGGCTGCAGTTCCCGACATCGCTGGTGGGCACGCAAAGCGCGGTGGAAAGCAAAGACATTGGTGTGGCCACCAGCACCACCAACCTGTTCCGTTCGCTGGGCGGGGCCATGGGCGTGGCGTGCATGTCCAGCCTGTTGCTGGCGCTGCTGCATCAGGGCGGATTCGAAATGCTGGGTAACCCGTTGCTGGGGAGCCTGAAGGCCGGTGAAGTGGACCTGGTGACACAGGCGCGCCTGACTGAAACATTCCGTCATTTACTGATGGGGAGTGCCCTGATTGCGGTGCTCGGGCTAGTAGCCGCAGTGGCATTGCCCGACCGGCAACTGCGGGGGCGATGAAGCCCGGGGCCACCCGCCGGCCCCGCCTTTAATCCCCGCTTAATACAAAGGGGAAACACTCCCTCACAATCCTTAACAAAGTGTCATTTGCGCAGCGCCGGGCTCAAGCGCAGCATATCCAACCCGGTGTCGACCCATTTTTCGACATCACCCAACAGATCGACACTGTCAGGCAGCAACAGCCAGCGCCCGATCAGGCCATCGACATAGGCAAACATGGCCACCGCCGCGCGCTCGACATCCAGCTCGCCAGGCAACTGGCCCCGGCGCACGGCATTGGCTAGCGCCAGGGTGATGCCCTTGTGGCAATCCAGCACCGCGCCCTGGCGCTGCTGGCGAATTTCACACATGTCATCGGTGAACTCGCACTTGTGATGCAGGATTTCATTGATACGCCGGGTTCGGGCATCGAGCACCAGCTCGTTGAACACCTGCAACAACAGCTTGCGCATGCAGCCAAGCGGGTCGACCTCATCCTCGCTTTCGCTGGCCCGCGCCAAATGGTCATGGGTCTCGTGCAGGCTGTCGAGCAGCGCCTGCACCAGCTCGGCCTTGTTGTTGAAGTGCCAGTAGATCGCCCCGCGCGTCACACCCGCCAGTTCGGCGATGTCGGCCAGGGTGGTTCGCGCAACCCCGCGCTTGTAGAAGGCCTTTTCCGCCGCCTCGATGATCTGGGCGCGGGTTTCCTGGGCTTCCTCTTTGGTTCGACGGACCATGGCAGTACAACCTCATCTGGCCCGAACGCGCAGCGCGTACGGGAAACGCTCCGGGGGCACCTCTGCAGGGGGCCTCGCGGATGAGCTAATCAAGGGCTGTGGCGGTACCTAAGTACAACTCAGCGGTATTTACAAACAACCATGAATGTAAGTATATTCCTTAGCAAGCTATTTATCTACCGGATAGCATCTTTTCCAGATCAAGACACTTCCACTACTCTTGAGCGTCTCCCTGCTCCAGCGACCCGAGGATCCTCATGCAATTCAAGCCAGCCGTTACCGCTCTGGTTTCCGCCGTCGCCCTGGCAACCCTGCTCAGTGGCTGTAAGAAAGAAGAAGCAGCGCCAGCGGCGCAGGCTCCTCAGGTCGGCGTCGTGACCATCCAGCCCCAAGCCTTCACCCTGACCTCGGAATTGCCGGGGCGTACCAGTGCCTACCGCATCGCCGAAGTGCGCCCGCAGGTCAACGGCATTATCCTCAAGCGCCTGTTCAAGGAAGGCAGTGAGGTCAAGGAAGGCCAGCAGCTCTACCAGATCGACCCAGCCGTGTACGAAGCCACCCTGGCCAATGCCCAGGCCAACCTGCAGGCTACCCGCTCGCTGGCTGAGCGCTACAAGCAACTGATCGACGAGCAAGCCGTTTCCAAACAGGAATACGACGACGCCAATGCCAAACGATTGCAGGCCGAGGCTTCGCTGAAAAGCGCCCAGATCGACCTGCGCTACACCAAGGTGCTGGCACCGATAAGTGGCCGTATCGGCCGTTCTTCGGTCACCGAAGGTGCGCTGGTGAGCAATGGCCAGAGCAACGCCATGGCCACCATCCAGCAGCTCGACCCGATCTACGTCGACGTCACCCAGTCCACCGCCGAGCTGCTCAAGCTGCGCCGTGACCTGGAAAGCGGCCAGTTGCAGAAGGCCGGCGACAACACCGCCTCGGTACAGCTGGTGCTGGAAGACGGCAGCCTGTTCAAGCAGGAAGGTCGCCTGGAGTTCTCCGAAGTCGCGGTCGACGAGACCACCGGCTCGGTCACCCTGCGCGCCATCTTCCCCAACCCCGACCACACCCTGCTGCCTGGCATGTTCGTGCATGCGCGGCTGAAGGCCGGTGTCAACGCCAACGCCATCCTGGCACCGCAACAGGGCGTGACCCGCGACCTCAAAGGCGCGCCGACCGCGCTGGTGGTCAACCAGGAGAACAAGGTCGAGCTGCGCCAGCTCAAAGCCAACCGTACCCTGGGCAGCGACTGGCTGATCGAGGAAGGCCTCAACCCGGGTGACCGCCTGATCACCGAAGGGCTGCAGTACGTGCGCCCGGGCGTCGAAGTGAAGGTCAGCGAAGCCACCAACGTCAAGAAGCCGGCCAGCCCTGATCAGGCCAACGCGGCGAAAGCAGACGCCAAAGCGGAGTAAACCATGTCGAAGTTCTTTATCGATCGCCCGATCTTCGCCTGGGTGATCGCCTTGGTGATCATGCTGGTCGGTGCCTTGTCGATCCTGAAGTTGCCGATCAACCAGTACCCCAGCATCGCTCCGCCGGCCATCGCCATCGCCGTGACCTACCCGGGCGCCTCGGCGCAAACCGTGCAGGACACCGTGGTACAGGTGATCGAGCAGCAGCTCAACGGTATCGACAACCTGCGTTATGTGTCGTCGGAGAGTAACTCCGACGGCAGCATGACCATTACCGCTACCTTCGAGCAAGGCACCAACGCCGACACTGCGCAGGTGCAGGTACAGAACAAGCTGAACCTGGCCACCCCGCTGCTGCCGCAAGAAGTGCAGCAGCAAGGTATCCGCGTTACCAAGGCCGTTAAAAACTTCCTGCTGGTGATCGGCCTGGTGTCCGAAGACGGCAGCATGACCAAGGACGACCTGGCCAACTACATCGTCTCCAACATGCAGGACCCGATCTCGCGTACTGCGGGCGTGGGTGACTTCCAGGTGTTCGGTGCCCAGTACGCCATGCGTATCTGGCTCGATCCGGCCAAGCTGAACAAGTTCCAGCTGACCCCGGTCGACGTCAAGACCGCCGTGGCCGCGCAGAACGTGCAGGTGTCTTCCGGTCAGCTCGGCGGCCTGCCAGCGTTGCCGGGTACCCAGCTGAACGCCACCATCATCGGCAAGACCCGTCTGCAGACTGCCGAGCAGTTCGAAAAGATCCTGCTCAAGGTCAACAGCGACGGTTCGCAGGTACGTCTGGGTGATGTCGCCCAGGTAGGCCTGGGCGGTGAAAACTACGCGGTCAGTGCCCAGTTCAACGGCAAGCCGGCCTCCGGCCTGGCGGTAAAACTGGCAACCGGCGCCAACGCCCTGGACACCGCCAAGGCGCTGCGCCAGACCATCTCCGACCTGGAACCGTTCTTCCCGCCGGGGGTGAAAGCCGTATTCCCGTATGACACCACCCCGGTGGTCACCGAATCGATCAGCGGTGTGATCCACACCCTGATCGAAGCCGTGGTCCTGGTGTTCCTGGTGATGTACCTGTTCCTGCAGAACTTCCGCGCCACCATCATCACCACCATGACCGTTCCGGTGGTGTTGCTGGGTACCTTCGGCATCCTGGCCGCTGCGGGCTTCAGCATCAACACCCTGACCATGTTCGCCATGGTCCTGGCCATCGGCTTGCTGGTGGACGACGCCATCGTCGTGGTGGAGAACGTCGAGCGGGTAATGTCCGAAGAAGGCCTGCCGCCCAAGGAAGCGACCAAGCGCTCGATGGAGCAGATCCAGGGCGCCCTGGTGGGTATTGCCCTGGTGCTGTCGGCGGTACTGCTGCCCATGGCGTTCTTCGGGGGTTCCACGGGTGTGATCTACCGGCAGTTCTCCATCACCATCGTCTCGGCCATGGGCCTGTCGGTGCTGGTGGCGCTTATCTTCACCCCGGCCCTGTGCGCCACCATGCTCAAGCCGCTGAAGAAGGGCGAGCACCATGTGGCCAAGCGTGGCTTCTTTGGCTGGTTCAACCGCAACTTCGACCGCAGCGTAACCGGCTACGAACGCAGCGTTGGTACCATCCTGCGCAACAAGGTGCCGTTCCTGCTGGCCTATGCACTGATCGTCGTTGGCATGATCTGGCTGTTCGCCCGTATTCCTACCGCCTTCCTGCCTGAGGAAGACCAAGGCGTACTGTTCGCCCAGGTACAGACCCCGGCCGGTTCCAGTGCCGAGCGTACCCAGGTGGTGGTCGACCAGATGCGTGAGTATCTGCTGAAGGAAGAAGCCGACACCGTGGCATCCGTGTTCACCGTCAACGGCTTCAACTTCGCCGGTCGCGGCCAGAGCTCGGGTATGGCGTTCATCATGCTCAAGCCTTGGGATGAGCGCTCCAAGGAGAACAGCGTGTTCGCCCTGGCCCAGCGTGCCCAGCAGCACTTCTTCACCTTCCGCGATGCCATGGTGTTCGCCTTCGCCCCGCCAGCAGTGCTCGAACTGGGTAACGCCACCGGCTTCGACGTGTTCCTGCAGGACCGCGGCGGTGTCGGCCATGAGAAGCTGATGGAAGCGCGCAACCAGTTCCTGGCCAAGGCAGCACAAAGCAAGATCCTCAGTGCCGTGCGCCCCAACGGCCTGAACGACGAGCCGCAGTACCAGCTGACCATCGATGACGAACGTGCCAGCGCCCTGGGCGTGACCATCGCCGACATCAACAACACCCTGTCGATTGCCTTGGGTGCCAGCTACGTCAACGACTTCATCGACCGTGGCCGGGTCAAGAAGGTGTACATCCAGGGCGAACCAAACTCCCGGATGAGCCCGGAAGACCTGCAGAAGTGGTATGTGCGCAATGGCGCTGGCGAGATGGTGCCGTTCTCTTCCTTCGCCAAGGGCGAGTGGACCTACGGTTCGCCCAAGCTGTCGCGCTACAACGGTGTCGAGGCAATGGAAATTCTGGGTGCACCAGCACCGGGCTACAGTACCGGTGAAGCCATGGCCGAGGTCGAGCGCATTGCTGGCGAACTGCCAAGCGGCATTGGCTTCTCCTGGACCGGCATGTCCTACGAGGAAAAACTCTCCGGCTCGCAAATGCCGGCGCTGTTCGCCCTCTCGGTACTGTTCGTGTTCCTGTGCCTGGCAGCCCTGTACGAAAGCTGGTCGATCCCGATCGCCGTGGTGCTGGTAGTACCGCTGGGTATCATCGGTGCCCTGATCGCCACCAGCCTGCGCGGTTTGTCCAACGACGTGTACTTCCTGGTCGGCCTGTTGACCACCATCGGCCTGGCAGCGAAGAACGCCATCCTGATCGTCGAGTTCGCCAAGGAGCTGCACGAGCAAGGCCGCAGCCTGTACGACGCGGCGATCGAAGCGTGCCGCATGCGTCTGCGCCCGATCATCATGACCTCGCTGGCGTTCATCCTCGGCGTGGTACCGTTGACCATCGCCAGTGGCGCCGGCGCCGGCAGCCAGCACGCCATTGGTACCGGCGTGATCGGCGGCATGATCAGTGCGACCGTGCTGGCTATCTTCTGGGTACCGCTATTCTTCGTCGCAGTGTCGTCGCTGTTCGGCAGCAAAGAGCCGGAAAAAGACGTCACCCCTGAAACTCCACGTTATGAGGCTGGGCAATGACCAAGTCTTTGTTGTCCCTGGCGGTAACCGCTTTCATTCTTGGCGGCTGCTCGCTGATTCCCGACTACCAGACCCCGGAATCGCCGGTGGCAGCGCAGTGGCCGCAAGGCCCTGCGTACTCGCCGACCCAGTCGGCAGACGTTGCCGCCGCCGAACAGGGCTGGCGCCAGTTCTTCCACGACCCGGCACTGCAGCAACTGATCCAGACCTCGCTGGTCAACAACCGCGACCTGCGCGTCGCCGCGTTGAACATTGACGCCTACCGCGCGCAATACCGCATCCAGCGTGCCGACCTGTTCCCGGCGGTTTCGGCCACCGGCAGTGGCAGCCGCCAGCGCGTGCCGGCAAACATGTCGCAAACCGGTGAATCGGGTATAACCAGCCAGTACTCGGCCACCCTGGGCGTCAGTGCCTATGAGCTGGACCTGTTTGGCCGTGTGCGCAGCCTGACCGAGCAGGCGTTGGAAACCTACCTGTCCAGCGAGCAGGCGCGCCGCTCCACGCAGATCGCCCTGGTGGCCAGCGTGGCCAACGCCTATTACACCTGGCAGGCCGATCAGGCGCTGTTCAAGCTGACCGAAGAAACGCTGAAGACCTACGAGGAAAGCTACAACCTCACCCGTCGCAGCAACGAAGTCGGCGTGGCTTCGGCACTGGATGTCAGCCAGGCGCGCACCGCCGTGGAAGGCGCCCGGGTCAAGTACTCGCAGTACCAGCGCCTGGTCGCCCAGGACGTCAACAGCCTGACCGTGTTGCTGGGCACCGGTATTCCGGCCAACCTGGCCAAGCCGCTGCAGCTCGATGCCGACCAACTGGCCGAAGTGCCAGCCGGCCTGCCGTCAGACATCCTCCAGCGTCGCCCGGACATCCAGGAAGCCGAACACCTGCTCAAGGCCGCCAACGCCAATATTGGCGCCGCCCGCGCAGCGTTCTTCCCGAGCATCAGCCTGACGGCCAACGCTGGCAGCCTGAGCCCCGACATGGGCCACCTGTTCTCGGGCGGCCAGGGCACCTGGCTGTTCCAGCCGCAGATCAACCTGCCGATCTTCAACGCCGGCAGCCTGAAGGCCAGCCTGGACTACTCGAAGATCCAGAAGGACATCAACGTCGCCAAGTACGAAAAAACCATCCAGACCGCCTTCCAGGAAGTCTCCGATGGCCTGGCGGCGCGAAAAACCTTCGAAGAGCAACTGCAGGCCCAGCGTGACCTGGTGCAGGCGAACCAGGACTACTACCGCCTGGCCGAACGCCGCTACCGCATCGGGATCGACAGCAACCTGACCTTCCTCGATGCCCAGCGCAACCTGTTTAGTGCCCAACAATCGCTGATCACCGATCGCCTGTCGCAGCTGACCAGCGAGGTCAACCTGTACAAAGCACTTGGTGGTGGCTGGTATGAGCAGACCGGGCAGGCCAACCAGCAGGCATCGGTAGATGTACCGAAAAGCTGACTCATGGTGTAACAGCATCAGGCCCACCCTTGCGGTGGGCCTTTTGTTTGCCGGAGGAAATTAATTAACCAACCGGAACATTCCGTTCGATTATCGCCCCATTCCGTTTGCGGCGAATTGCCTCACCCCCGCACAACCCCGCACCATCCCCTCACGCAACGTTGCCCAAGTTCATCCAAAAGACCCGCACCTGCAGGCTCGATCCAGCAGTGCACCGGCTCGCCCCATAAAAACAAGAGATCCACGACAGATGAGCACTTTGCAACCCGCACGCCAGCTGCTGCCCGGCCTGTTGGCCATGTCCTGCGCCTTCCCGCTGTTCGCCGCCGAAGGCGGTTTCATGGAGGACGCCAAGGCCACCCTCAACCTGCGCAACTTCTACATCAACCGCAACTTCGTCGACCCCGCCCACCCGCAGGCCAAGGCCGAAGAATGGACACAAAGCTTCATTCTCGACGCCCGCTCCGGCTTCACCCAGGGCACCGTCGGTTTCGGCGTGGACGTCCTAGGCATGTATTCGGTCAAGCTTGACGGCGGCAAAGGCACCACCAACACGCACCTGCTGCCCGTGCATGATGACGGCCGCCCAGCTGATGACTTCGGCCGACTGGGTGTGGCGCTGAAAGCCAAGCTGTCCGAAACCGAGCTGAAAGTCGGTGAGTGGATGCCGGTACTGCCCATCCTGCGCTCGGACGATGGGCGCTCGCTGCCACAGACCTTCCGCGGCGGCCAGCTGACCTCGAAGGAAATCGCCGGCCTGACCTTGTACGCCGGCCAGTTCCGCGGCAACAGTCCGCGTAACGACGCCAGCATGGAAGACATGTCGATGAACGGCAAAGGCGGGTTCACCTCCGACCGTTTCAACTTCGGCGGCGGTGAGTACACCTTCAACGATAAGCGCACCATGGTTGGCCTGTGGGATGCCCAGCTCAAGGACATCTACCGCCAGCAATACCTCAACCTGACGCACAGCCAACCGCTGGGCGACTGGAGCCTGGGTGCCAACCTGGGCTACTTCATCGGCAAGGAAGACGGTGCCGAACGCGCCGGCAAACTGGACAACCGCACCGCCTCGGCCATGCTCTCGGCGCGCTACCAAGGCCACACCTTCTACGTCGGCCTGCAAAAGGTCAGCGGCGACAATGCCTGGATGCGGGTCAACGGCACCAGTGGCGGCACCTTGGCCAACGACAGCTACAACTCCAGCTTCGACAATGCCAAGGAACGCTCCTGGCAGGTTCGCCATGACTTCAACTTCGCCACCGTTGGCGTGCCTGGGTTGACGTTGATGAACCGCTACATCAAGGGTGACAACGTCACCGTGGGCAGCGTGGATGATGGCAAGGAGTGGGCACGGGAGACCGAACTGGCGTACGTGGTGCAGTCGGGCAGCTTCAAGGACCTGTCGGTGAAATGGCGCAACTCCACCATGCGCCGGGACTTCAGCACCAACGCGTTCGATGAGAACCGGTTGATTGTGAGTTACCCGCTGAATCTCCTTTAAGTTCTTCGCGGGCGCGCCCGCGAAGAGGCCAGATGTTCAATTAAATAACTTTAAGCTATAAACAAATCTAAAAACCTTCTTTGACGACATAATCTGTAACAGCTTGAATAGGCCCCTGCCCCCCGCCCCAGAGCCGTGACATGGACCTCCGCCAGCTGCGCTACTTCATCGCCCTTACCGAATACCGCAGTTTCGTCCGTGCCGCCGAGGCCATGGGCATCACCCAACCCGCCTTCAGCCGTGCCATCCAAGGTCTGGAACACACCTTCGGCTGCCCGCTGGTCGACCGCGCCAGCAAAGCCCTGCCCCCTACACCCGAAGGTCTGGTGGTACTGCAACATGCCCGTCGGTTGGTTCAAGGCGCCGCGCAGCTGAGCAACGAAGTGCTGCAAATGACCAAGCTCGACGCCGGCGAGTTGCACTTCGGCAGCGGCCCAGCCCTGGCCGTGCGCCTGGTGCCCGACGCTCTGCGCCACTTCATCGAGCGCCATCCCGGTATCCGCACTTCCCTGCTGGTAGACAACAGCGAACGCCTCGGTCAGGCCTTGCGCCGCGAGCAGATCGAGTTTTTCGTGGATGATATCCGCCCGTTCGAAGCCGACCCCAACTTCCACACCGAGCCCCTGTCACCACGCCCAGGGCTGTTCTTTTGCCGCCCGGGCCATCCGCTGCTGGCCAAGGACAGCCTGTCGACCAACGACCTGTTCAGCTACCCGCTGGCCAGCGCCCTGCTCGCCCCCGGTGTGCGCAAGCGCCTGGCCAACCTAAGCGGGCGCAGCGACTTCACCCCGCACTTGCAAACCGAGCACCTGGCAGTACTGCGCAGCGTTGTGCAGACCAGCGATGCCATCGGTACCGCCAGCGAAGAGGCCGTGGCCGAAGACCTGGCCGCCGGCACACTGGTGCGCCTGCACTGGCGCAACCTGCCACCGGCGCTGGAGGTACTGAGCGTGCGCTGTGGAATAGTCAGTCGCAGTGGCTATCGGCTGTCGCCAGCGGCGCGGGCGATGATCGAGACACTAGTAGGGCTGGATATGCCAGTGCAGGCTGCCGCCATTCGCTGAGCTGATGATGCTGTTAGCTGCGGGCTATCCTGTTCACTATCAGGCAACACAAAGCTGAACAGGGAGGCACAACAATGAAAAACCTCGTCGACCACCTGAGCCAATACGCCAGCTACCACCGGGATCCACGCAACATTGCCACCCACTTCGTCGGCATCCCCATGATCGTGCTGGCCGTCACCATCTTGCTATCGCGCCCTGGCTGGGAGGTGGCCGGCATGTGGCTATCCCCTGCCCTGCTGGCCGCTGCGGCCTCGGTATGGTTCTACCTGCGTCTGGACCTGCGCTTCGGGCTGGTGATGGGCTTGTTGCTGGGGCTGTGCCTGTGGGTAGGCCAGGTGCTGGCAATGCAGACCACAATGCTGTGGCTAAGCGCCGGGCTGGGGGCATTCGTGCTGGGCTGGATCATCCAGTTCGTCGGCCATTACTACGAAGGCCGTAAACCGGCCTTTGTCGACGATGTCAGCGGCCTGATCATCGGGCCGCTGTTCGTGGTGGCAGAAGCTGCGTTCATGCTGGGCCTGTGCCCGGCCTTGAAGTCGGCCGTGGAAACCTCTGCAGGGCCGGTCAGGCTTCAGCAATAACGCTTACTGGCGAGATTCTACGCCCAGCTCGTCCCACACCGACTCCGCCAGGTGGAAGGTGGCGTTTGCCGCCGGGATGCCGCAGTAGATCGCGCTTTGCATCAGCACTTCCTTGATCTCGTCGCGGGTCACGCCGTTGTTGGCTGCCGCGCGCAAGTGAAGTTTCAGCTCGTCGTTGCGGTTCATGCCGATCAGCATGGCGATGGTGATCAGGCTGCGGGTATGGCGCGGCAGGCCCGGGCGGGTCCAGATATCACCCCAGGCATGGCGGGTGATCATCTCCTGGAATTCGCCGTTGAAGTCGTTGAGCTTCTCCAGGCTGCGGTCCACATGGGCATCGCCCAGCACCGCGCGGCGCACTTGCATGCCGGCGTCGTAACGTTGTTTCTCGTCCATGGCGTTGTCCTCAGTGAGCCAGCAGGAAGTCGAGCACGCGGCGGCTGAAGGCCTCACCGATTTCGACGTTCGACAGGTGTGCGGCGGGGAAGTCGACGTACTCGGCACCGTTGATACCGGCCTGCATGAAGCGGCCATGCTCAGGGGTGGTCACCACGTCTTCGGTACCGGCAACGATCAGCGCCGGCACCTGGATGCGGCCCAGTTGCTCACGGTAATCGGCATCACGCACCGCTGCACAGTTGCCGGCATAGCCTTGCGGGCTGGTTTGCGCCAGCATCTGGCAGATGCGCTGGGCCTGCGCGGGCTGGGCCTGGGCGAAGCCTGGGGTGAACCAACGGGCGATGGACGCATCGCGCAGGTCGACCATGGCCTGCTGGCCGCCTTTGAGCACGGTGTCGATACGGGTGTTCCACACCTCGTCGTTGGCAATCTTGGCGGCAGTGTTGCACAGGGTCAGGCTGTGCAGGCGATCACCGGCGTTGATGCCCAGCCACTGGCCGATCAAGCCGCCCATCGACAGGCCGACGAAGTGCGCTTTCTGAATGTCCAGACCATCGAGCAGGGCCAGCACGTCCCGCCCCAGTTGCTCGATGCTGTAGGGGCCTTCAGTGACCAGCGAGGCACCGTGGCCACGGGTGTCGTAGCGCAGCACCCGGAAGTGCTGGCTCCACAGTGGAATCTGGGTGTCCCACATGCCCAGGTCAGTGCCCAGCGAGTTGGACAGGACGAGTACCGGGGCGTTTTCCGGGCCATCGATCTGGTAGTTCAAAACGCCATCGGCCAGTTGCAAGTGCGCCACAGCGGTCTCCTTCAGGCAGTGAAATGTTGATGTTCGGTCACGGCGCGCGCCACCCAGACGCGCGCCTGGCCCAGGTAATGGGCAGGGTCGAGCAGGCGATCAAGTTCTTCGGCAGACAGCTCGGCACTGACCTGCGGTTCGTCACCCAGCACGGCACGCAAGTGACGCTGTTCGGCCACGGCGCGCTGGCAGCATTGCTCCAGCAGGTGGTGGGCACGGTCGCGGCCCAGACGCTGGGCCAGCACGATGCTCACCGCTTCGGCCAGCACCAGGCCTTGGGTAAGATCGAGGTTACGGCGCATGCGCGCTGCATCCACCTCCATGCCCTCGGCAATGACCTGGGCCTGGCGCAGCGCGCCGGAAACCAGGCAGCAGATATCCGGCAGGGTTTCCCACTCGGCATGCCACAGGCCCAGGCTGCGCTCGTGTTCCTGGGGCATGGCGGCGAACAGCGTCGACACCAGGCCCGGCACACGGGTGGCGGCGCCGATCAGCACGGCAGCGCCCACCGGGTTGCGCTTGTGCGGCATGGTGGACGAACCGCCCTTGCCTGGCGCGGAAGGCTCGAACACCTCCCCCGCCTCGGTCTGCATCAGCAAGCTGACATCGCGGCCGAACTTGCCCAGGCTGCCGGCCACCAGGCCCAGCACCGAGGCAAACTCCACCAGGCGGTCGCGCTGGGTGTGCCAGGGTTGCTCCGGCAGCGTCAGCTTCAACTGTTCCGCCAGGGCCTCGGCCACCGGCATCGCCTTGCTGCCCAAGGCCGCCAGGCTGCCCGAAGCACCGCCGAACTGCAGCACCAGCAGGCGCGGGCGCAGTTCCTGCAGGCGCTGGCGGTGGCGGGTCAAGGCACCCAATACGCCAGCCAGTTTCATGCCCAGGGTCACCGGGGTGGCATGCTGCAACCAAGTGCGGCCTACCAGTGGGGTATCAGCATGCTTCAAGGCTTGCTGCGACAGGGTATCGGCCAGCTTGCCAAGGTCGGCTTCGATCAGGTCGAGGGCATTGCGCAGCTGCAAGATCAGCCCGGTGTCCATCGCATCCTGGCTGGTCGCGCCCAGGTGCACATAGCGCTCGGCCTCGGGCACGCCGCTGGCAATCACCCTGCCCAACGCCTTCACCAGCGGGATTGCCGAGTTCCCCGCGGTGGCGATGGCATTGGCCAGCGCGCCAACATCATAGCGCTCGGCCTGGCAAGCGGCCTCGATGGCGGCCACGGCGCTATGCGGCACCAGACCGGCAGCGGCTTCGGCACGGGCCAGCGCAGCTTCGAAATCGAGCATGCCCTGCAAGCGGCCATGGTCGGAGAAGATCTCACGCATGGCCGGCGCGGTGAAATAGGCGTCGAACAGTTGGTTGGTCATGCCACGTCCTTAATCATCGTGGTGCAGGTACGCCGCCTGCTTCGGCAGGCGCAGGCTGAACAGGAAGGCAATCGCCATCATGGCCGTCACGTACCAGTAGAAAGTGTTTTCCATACCCAGGGTCTTCAGGCCCAGGGCGACGTACTCGGCAGAGCCGCCGAATGCCGCGTTGGCCACTGCATAGGCCAGGCCCACACCCAGCGCACGCACCTGCGGCGGGAACATCTCGGCCTTCACCAGGCCGCTGATCGAGGTGTAGAAACTGACGATACACAACGCCAGGCTGATCAGTACAAAGGCCATGAACGGGCTGGTCACCGTTTTCAGCGCCATCAGCAGCGGCACGGTGCACAGGGTACCGAGCGCCCCGAACAGCAGCATCGAATTACGCCGGCCGATGCGATCGGACAGCATGCCGAAGAACGGCTGCAGCACCATGAACAGGAACAACGCACCGGTCATCACGTAGCTGGCGTTTTTTGCCGTCATGCCGGCCGTGTTCACCAGGTATTTCTGCATGTAAGTGGTGAAGGTGTAGAAGATCAGTGAACCACCCGCGGTATAGCCAAGCACGGTCACAAAGGCCGCGGCGTGATTGCGGAACAGGCCCTTGATGGTGCCGGCGTCCTTGTCCTGACGGGTTTCGGCGCTGCTGGTTTCGTGCAGCGAGCGGCGCAGCATCAGCGAGATCAGCGCCGCAATGGCGCCAACCACGAACGGAATACGCCAGCCCCAGGCACGCAGCTCGTCTTCTGTGAGCAACTGTTGCAAGATCACCACCACCAGCACCGCCAGCAACTGGCCGCCGATCAGGGTGACGTACTGGAACGAAGCAAAAAAGCCGCGCTGACCGCGCAACGCCACTTCACTCATGTAGGTGGCAGTGGTGCCGTATTCGCCGCCCACCGACAGCCCCTGGATCAGGCGGGCCAGCAACAACAGCGCTGGCGCCCAGGTACCGATGCTGGCGTAAGTGGGCAGGCAGGCGATCATCAGGGAGCCGAAGCACATCATCAGCACCGAGATCATCAGGGAATTCTTGCGACCATGGCGGTCAGCGAGGCGGCCGAAGATCCAGCCACCGATTGGGCGCATCAAAAAGCCTGCGGCGAAAACACCTGCCGTGTTCAACAGCTGCACGGTAGGGTCGTCAGAAGGGAAGAAGGCCGGGGCAAAGTAGATCGCGCAGAACGCGTAGACGTAGAAGTCGAACCATTCCACCAGGTTGCCTGATGAGGCACCGACAATAGCGAAGATGCGCTTGCTGCGTTCTTCGCCGGTGTAATAGGTTGAGGTCATGACGGTTTTACTCCTAGAGGGTCCCAGGTAAGTCTAGACATACCTGGTAACACACTCGTTCCGCTCTCTGGCTGGCAATTGGCCTTGTGTCTAACAAGACCGACCTCTTCGCGGGCAAGCCCGCTCCCACGGGTTTTCGTTGTGCAGTGGGCAACAATCATCCTGTGGGAGCGGGCTTGCCCGCGAAGAGGCCGGTACAGGTCAAACCCGCTCGATAGCCAAAGCCAGACCCTGGCCAACCCCTACACACATGGTTGCCAGGCCCTTGCGCCCACCACTCTTCTCCAGCTGGTGCAGTGCCGTCAGCACCAGGCGCGCACCGCTCATGCCCAGCGGGTGGCCCAGGGCGATTGCACCGCCATTAGGGTTCACCTGCGGCGCGTCATCGGCCACACCCAGCTCACGCAGCACCGCCAGGCCTTGGCTGGCAAAGGCTTCGTTCAGTTCGATCACATCGAAATCATTGACTGCCACACCCAGGCGTTCGGTCAGCTTGCGTACCGCCGGCACCGGGCCTATGCCCATTACCCGTGGGGCGACACCGCCACTGGCCATGCCCAGAACGCGGGCGCGTGGGGTCAGGCCGTGCTTCTTCACCGCTTCAGCCGACGCCAGGATCAGCGCCGCAGCACCATCGTTCACGCCCGAGGCATTGCCAGCGGTCACTGTCTTGTCCGGGCCGTTGACCGGCTTGAGCTTGGTCAGGGCTTCCAGTGTGGTGTCCGGGCGCAGGTGTTCGTCACGCTCGACGATGGTTTCGCCTTTCTTGTGCGCAATGCGCACCGGCACGATTTCTTCGGCGAAGAAACCGGCGGCCTGGGCGGCTGCCGCTTTCTGCTGGCTGCGCAGGGCGAACGCATCCTGGTCAGCACGCGAAACCTGATAATCGTCGGCCACGTTGTCGGCGGTTTCCGGCATGGAGTCCACGCCATACTGGCTCTTCATCAGCGGGTTGATGAAACGCCAGCCGATGGTGGTGTCTTCCAGCTTCATGTTGCGCGAATAGCCGCTTTCGGCCTTGCCCATGACGAACGGGGCACGCGACATCGACTCGACGCCACCGGCAATCGCCAGCTCCATTTCGCCGCTGGCGATGGCGCGGAAGGCAGTGCCGATGGCATCCATGCCCGACGCGCACAGGCGGTTCAGGGTAACACCCGGGATGCTATCGGGCAGGCCGGCCAGCAGCAGCGCCATGCGCGCCACGTTACGGTTGTCTTCACCGGCCTGGTTGGCGCAGCCGAAGAACACTTCGTCAACTTGATCCCACTGTACGCTCGGGTTGCGTTCGATCAGCGCCTTCAGCGGCACGGCAGCCAGGTCGTCGGCACGCACGCCGGCCAGGGCGCCGCCGAAGCGGCCGATCGGGGTGCGGATGGCGTCACAGATAAATACGTCGCGCATTAAGCTTCTCCTGCGGTACGGGCTTCGAGGTCACGCAGGGCGGACGGCTCGACTTCAGTGGTTCGGGGGTGGTCTGCTGGAGGCTACTGGTCAGGGTGCTTCAGTGAGCTCAGATTAAGGAGACTGACAGGTTGCTTACAATCCGATAATCGACTATTTGTGCGATTATCGAACCATTTGTTGCAAACCTACCGATCCCCTTCTTGCCCTTTACCGGCCTCAGGTCGCGTCTGCGTGGCTCACCAGCCCTTTCACGATCACGCCCACGGTCGCCAGCGCCGCCGGCACCAGCAATGCCGTCAGCACCTGCTCGAAGTTCCAGCCCAGGCCCAGCAGCGTTGCGCCACTCCAGGCCCCGAGAATCGCGCCAAAGCGGCCAATGCCCAGCATCCACGATACACCCGTGGCCCGGCCTTGGGTCGGGTAGAAGCGTGCCGCCAGCGAAGGCATTGCCGACTGCGCGCCGTTCACGCACATACCCGCAATCAGTACCAGCGTGGCCAACACGGTAATGTTGCCCAGGCTCTGCCCCACGGCGTAAGCAAACACCCCGGCCAGCAGGTAGAAAATACCGATGACCTTGTGCGGGTTGAAACGGTCCATGGCCCAACCCACGCCGACCGCACTGAGCACACCACCAAACTGGAACAGCGCACCGATGAACGCGGCCTGCTCCATACTCGCACCGCTGTCTCGCATCAGGGTTGGCAGCCAGCTGGTCAGCAGGTAGACGATGACCAGGCCCATGAAGTACGTCAGCCACAGCAGCAGGGTGCCCAGGCCATAAGTGCCGGAGAAGATCACCGCAAACACGTTGCGTGCGGCCACGGCCTTTTGTTCCGGTACGGTGAAGCTGCCGGCCTCGGCCACCACCTGTGGCGCGATGGGCGACAGGGTCTTGCGCACCTTGTCGGTGCCTCGGTTGCGTACCACCAGGAACCGCGCCGACTCCGGCAGCCAGACCATCAGCACCAACGCCAGTAGCAGCGGCAGGACCCCACCGATAACCAGCAGGCTGTGCCAGCCGTAGGCCGGGATCATCTTGGCAGAAATGAAACCACCACCCGCCATGCCCAGGTTGAAACCACAGAACATGCTGGTGACCAGCAACGACTTGAGGCGCTCAGGGGTGTATTCGGACAGCAGCGTGGTCGCGTTGGGCATACCGGCACCAAGGCCCAGGCCCGTCAGAAAGCGCAGTACCAGCAACTGGTCGACGTTGGTGGCATAGGCCGAAGCCAGGCTGAAACCGCCGAACACCAGCACCGCGCCCACCAGAACACCTTTACGGCCGAAACGGTCAGCCAGCGGCCCGGAACCCAGGGCGCCGAACACCATGCCGATCAATGCGGCACTCATGACCGGGCCAAGGCTGGCACGGTCGATCCCCCACTCCTGCGACAGGGCCGGGGCGATGAAGCCCATGGCGGCAGTGTCCAGGCCATCGAGGAAGACGATCAGGAAGCACAACAGCACAACCCGCCACTGATAGCGGGACAGCGGCTGCTGATTGATGAACGACTGAACGTCGAGGCTTTTGCCGACGTTATTTTGCGCTTGGTTCATTGTTGTTATCCAGAATGTAGGGCACAGCCAGACCACTGCACACGGGCAACCGGCACAGAGGGCGATGAGTGGGGAATATGGCCTGCGTCAGCCTGGATACAACGGTACTGCGCGCGGGTGCGGCCGCGGCAGCGAGGGGACAGTATTCATGTTATGTGCCTCTTATGTTTTTCTTGTTCGGTAGGCAGGGCCGACCGTTGCGAGAAACATTAATCAGCGGGCGCAGGTGAAGCAATTCACCCGTAACGACACTGTGCGTTTATCGCACAGGAAACGGTTTTGCCTGTTCTATTTTGGGGCCGCCTTGCGGCCCCGCCAATTTCAACCAAACAACTGATGGCAAAGGTCGCGGCTGGCAGCGAGCAAAATCGGCAAGAAGCGCTGCTCCAACTCACTGCGCGTTACACGCCCTACGTGGGTACTCACGTTCAACGCCGCCAACACCTGCCCCGAAGCGTCATACACCGGCACCGCAATCGATCGCAGCCCCTGCTCCAGCTCCTGGTCCACCACGCACCATCCCTGGGCGCGCACCTGCTGGATGCAGGCGAACAACGATTCAGGGTCATGCAGGGTACGGCTGGTGCGCGCTTTCAGGTCGGCACGCTCCAGGTACTCGCGCAGGCTGGTGTCGTCCAGGGCCGCCAGCAGAATGCGCCCCATCGACGTGCAGTAGGCCGGCAGGCGCCCTCCCACCGACAGGTCGACCGAAATCAGCCGCTCCACCGTGGCCGAACGGGCTATATAAAGGATGTCGTCACCTTCGAGCGTGGCCATGTTGGCCGCCTCGTGCAACTGGTCGCTGATGCGGTCCAGGTATGGCTGGGCAGAAATCGCCAGCGGTGTCGACGACAGGTAGGCATGCCCCAGGGTCAGCACTTTGGGCAGCAGCGAATAGGTACGCCCGTCGGTGGTGGCGTAACCCAGCTTGATCAACGTATGCAGGCAACGGCGCACCGCTGCACGAGGGATTTCCGTACGGTGGCTGATCTGGGCGATGGTCAGGTGGCGCTTGCGCTCCTGGAACGCCTGGATCACGGCCAGGCCACGTGCCAGGGAGGTCATGAAGTCCGGGTCGCCGGTAAAGGCCTGGATGCGCTTGGCAGGAGAAGCCACGATCGGGGGCGCCATGGCAGCCGAAGCAGGCCGTGCTACCTCCGGATTGCCCGAATCGTTGCCCAGGGTTTCGTCACTCATCGCACACCTCAAAAAAAACGCCGGTTCGTGCGATTATCGAACAAACGGCCGATAATCGCAATTGACCGCCGACACTTTTGCTTATACCTTTCTCATGCCACTTGTGGCTTCTTTGGAGAGACTGGTCAGGTACCCACCGTAGAAGTCCCCAGGCAACGGCCTCGCCTTCTGGCGAGGCCGTTTTTCATTCGGGCCTCATCCCGGCGTTGCAGCGAACTTTTATCCGCCTTGTCTTTCAAACTTGTACGAAAGGTCCAAACTGTTTCCAGGCACATCCCACTACTTACGTCAGATGATGCCAGGACCGGGTAAATAACGATGTTCGGCGAATTACCGGTTGCTATAATCGATTGCGCAGGCCCCGACACCAGCGTGGTCAAGGAACCTTCCGTTGTATCCAGCCGTTGCGGCCCGCATGGCCTGTGCATGCTGCACAGTGCATAACAACAGTCATTACTCTTAATTCAGGTACTGCATGTGACGAAAGATGAACTGCGCGCAGAACTCGAGCGCCAGGCTGAACGTTACAAGGATGTTTACGGCGGCGAAGTCACCACTTATGCCGCACAACCGGATCCGGAACGCAAACCTTGGCGCAAACGTGCCAGTGTGCGGGACCAGGCTTTCAGCCAGGAACTGGAACGCATGGAAAAGGAACTGCGCAGCGACACCCCCTGACCCCAGTACTACGCCATCGCGTCGTCGCCCGGCCAGCCCGGGCGCGGTCAAAATTGATTCGATCTTTACCGCCTGACCGATGATGAAATGGAATTACACAAATTTCATACGATCGTTTGAATGGTGGCAAACCAGCATTTTCTTGGCTTTTATGCCTGATTTCGCCAAACTTTACGCTTTTTAGCCGATATTTCCCTGCCTGAAGACCCCACCTTGCACAGCGCACCCACGCCATGAAGATCGCCATCGGTCTGTAGCAGGTGCATCGATTGCCAAGGTTTTCTGGCATAATCCCGCCCCCCTATGACCGCCAGACAACCTTCATGATCGATTTATTCAGCGGACTGGATGCCTGGGTGTTGGTGAGCCTGCTGCTCGCCTTGACCTTCGTACTCGCCTTCGAGTTCATCAATGGCTTTCATGACACCGCCAACGCGGTAGCTACCGTCATCTATACCAAAGCCATGCCGCCGCACCTCGCCGTGTTCTTCTCCGGCGTGTTCAACTTCCTTGGCGTTCTGCTCGGCGGTGTTGGGGTGGCCTATGCCATCGTGCACCTGCTGCCGGTAGAGCTGCTGATCAACGTGAACACCGGACACGGCCTGGCCATGGTCTTCTCGCTGCTGGCTGCGGCCATCACCTGGAACCTGGGCACCTGGTACTTTGGCATCCCCGCTTCCAGCTCGCACACGCTGATCGGCTCCATTCTCGGCGTCGGCCTGGCCAACGCCCTGATCAACGACATTCCGCTGGGTGACGGCGTCAACTGGCAGAAGGCGATCGACATCGCCATGTCGCTGGTGGTCTCGCCAATGGCCGGCTTCGCCGTTGCCGCCCTGGTGCTGATCGGCCTGAAGTGGTGGCGCCCGCTGTCGAAGATGCACAAAACCCCCGACCAGCGCCGCAAGCTCGACGACAAGAAACACCCGCCGTTCTGGAACCGCATGGTGCTGGTGGTTTCCGCCATGGGCGTCAGCTTCGTGCACGGCTCGAACGACGGCCAGAAAGGCATCGGCCTGATCATGCTGGTGCTCATCGGTATCGTCCCGGCCAAGTTCGTCCTCGACCTGAACAGCACCACCTACCAGATCGAGCGTACCCGCGACGCCACGCTGCACATGAGCCAGTTCTATCAGCGCAACGCCGCCACCCTGGGCGAGTTCCTGGCGCTGGGCAAAGCCAAGTCCAGCGACCTGCCGGAGCAGTTCAGCTGCAACCCGCAGCAGACCGAGCCGACCATTGCCGCGCTGCAGGCCTCGCTGCAAGGCGTGACCGACTACCACAGCCTGAGTGCCGACAAGCGTGTCGAAGTGCGTCGCTACCTGCTGTGCCTGGATGACACGGCGAAGAAGGTTGGCAAGCTGCCAGGCCTGGAGGCCCGTGAAAAGGCCGACCTGGAAAAACTGCGCAAAGACCTCACTGCCACTACCGAATACGCCCCGTTCTGGGTAATCGTGGCCGTCGCCCTGGCCCTGGGCCTGGGCACCATGGTTGGCTGGAAACGCGTGGTACTGACCGTCGGCGAGAAGATCGGCAAGCAGGGCATGACCTATGCACAGGGTATGTCGGCACAGATCACCGCAGCCTGCGCCATCGGCATGGCCAACGTGTTCGCCCTGCCGGTATCGACCACCCACGTGCTGTCGTCCGGCGTGGCCGGCACCATGGTCGCCAACAAAAGCGGCCTGCAAGGCGGCACCGTGAAGACCATCCTGTTGGCCTGGGTCCTCACCCTGCCGGCCTCGATGGGCCTGGCGGCCGGCCTGTTCTGGCTGGCATCGAAAGCCATTGGCTGAGTGATAACGCTCTGAACGAAGGCGCCCATGGGCGCCTTTTTTCATTCCACAATGCGGCCTGGTCCGTCGCACGCTCTCCAGCAACCGCAGTGCAGGGTGATGAAGGGTTAATCCAGAACAGCTGCGTCAAGCCCGGTAGCCGCAAGATGACGCTCCCGGAAGAAAAGAAAAAGTGGCAACGCCAAGGAAGGACCAACAGCAAGGCTACACAGCGGCACCCACAGTCGGCGCATTCCCAGCCGACGACCTTCTACTATCACGAATACAACAACCACTATTCCTGAAATGAGTACATCAGCCCAAGCGAATGCAGCGATATTGTCGGAAGTTGCCTGTTGCACCAGTAGCGGTATGCTGAGGCCGTGAACAGCGAGCCACGGAATAAATTGCGAAAGTGGCAAAGCCGCGCCCGCAAAACACAGAATAATGTAGATGACCTGCATATTGACTCCTGTCGATCCAAACCTTATGTAGAACACGCCGACCGCTGGCCGTATCGGGTGCTTTCCGTATGAAAGAGCGCAAGCCTTTGCCGACTTCTTCGTGGGTACAGGCCAACTACCTTTTCTTACCCCCCAGCAACGACCCCATCAACCCGCGCACCAGTTGCCGCCCCAGCTGATTGGCCGCCTGCCGCACCGCCGATTTGATCGCCTGCCCCGCCGCACTCTGCAAGAAGTCCCCCGCCTTGTCGGCAAAGCTCTCCTCATCCGCCTTTGGCTGCGGCGCCGGTTCCACGGCCTCGCCCTTGCGCTGGGTCAGCATTTCATAAGCCGACTCACGGTCCACCGGCTTGTCATAACGCCCCGCCAGCGGCGAAGCGGCAATCAGCGCACTGCGCTCAGCCGCAGACAATGGTCCGATGCGCGACTGCGGCGGTGCAACCAGCACCCGCTGCACCATGGCCGGCGTGCCCTTCTCTTCCAGCGTACCCACCAGCGCCTCGCCAATCCCCAGCTCGGTCAACACTGCCAGGGTGTCGAACGCCGGGTTGGGGCGAAAGCCATCGGCCACCGCTCGCAACGACTTCTGCTCCTTGGCGGTAAAGGCCCGCAAGCCATGCTGAATACGCAAACCCAGCTGGGCCAACACCGCATCCGGCAGGTCGCCGGGCGACTGGGTAACGAAGTACACCCCCACACCCTTGGATCGAATGAGCCGCACCACCTGCTCCAGCCGGTCCTGCAACGCCTTGGGCGTGCCGCTGAACAGCAAGTGCGCTTCATCGAAGAACAATGCCAGCACCGGTTTGTCGGCATCCCCACGTTCGGGCAACTGCTCGAACAACTCCGCCAGCAGCCACAGCAGAAAGGTGGCGTAAACCTTGGGCGCTTCGTGCACCAACCGGCTGGCATCGAGCAGGTGGATGCGCCCACGGCCATCCGGGTCCGGCCGTAGCAGGTCTTCAAGCTGTAATGCCGGCTCACCGAACAGTGCCTCGGCGCCCTGCTGCTCCAGGGTCGCCAGCCGCCGCAACAACGCCTGGGTTGAGGCAGTCGTCATCAGGGCGCTGTCTTCGCCCAGCAGTTGCGGATTGTCCTTGAGGTGCGCGAGCAGCGCCTTGAGGTCTTTCAGGTCCAGCAGCAACAGGCCCTCGCGGTCGGCAACCTTGAAGGCGGCGTACAGCGCGGCTTGCTGGCTGTCGGTCAGCTCCAGCAGGTTGCCCAGCAGCAGCGGCCCCATCTCACTGAGCGTGGTGCGCAAGGGGTGGCCGGACTGCCCCGCTATATCCCACAAGCTCACGGGATAGGCCCGAGGCGTATGCCCCAGCCAGGGCATGCCGGCGATGCGCTCGGCCACCTTGCCCTGTGGCGCACCGGCAGTCCCCAGGCCACAGAGGTCACCTTTGACGTCGGCCGCGAACACGGCCACCCCTGCGTCACTGAACACTTCCGCCAGGTGCTGCAGAGTGACGGTCTTGCCCGTGCCCGTTGCACCTGCCACCAGACCGTGACGGTTGGCCAGCCGCATCGCTTGCCCGACTGGCTGGCCATCCGGGCCAGCGCCTACAACAATGGTCGAAGATTCCGACATCTCATTAATCCTCTGCTCAAGCTTTACCTTAATTCGGCCGATACCTTCGGGTGATATTCGCCTTAATAGAGAGGAACAACCGAAAAGGGAGATTTCGGGATGTTGCACTGCCTTGCGCTCCTCTGGAGCGGACGCCTGATATAACACCTTAGCGGAACCGATTACGCCATGAACAAAAGCCTTCGTTTCAGCCACAAGATTCTTTTGGCCGCATCACTGATCGTGATGCTCGCCTTCAGCCTTTTCACCCTCTACAACGATTACCTCCAGCGTAATGCGATCCGCGAGGACCTGGAAAACTATCTGGCTGAAATGGGCGCCTCCACGTCGACCAACATTCGTAACCTTTTCGAAGGCCGTATCAAACTGGTAGAGAACCTGGCGCAGAACATTGCCCAGGACCCGACCAAGGCCGAAACACTGATGGGCCAGAATGCCCTGATTTCCAGCTTTCTTACCGTTTACCTGGGCAAAACCGACGGCGGCTTCAGCGTACGCCCGGACGCCAAGATGCCCGATGGCTACGACCCGCGCACCCGCCCCTGGTACAAGGACGGCATGAATGCGGCAGGCGCGACCCTGACCGAGCCGTACATCGACATGACCACCAACAAGATGGTCATTGGCATCCTCAGCAAGGTGTCCAGCAGTGTCGGCGTGGTGGGTGGCGACCTGGCCCTGGACGGCCTGGTGCAGATCATCAACTCGCTGAACTTCGGCGGCATGGGCTACGCCTTCCTGGTCAACGATCAAGGCAAGGTCCTGGTGCACCCGGACAAAGACCTGGTGATGAAGTCGCTGTCGGACCTGTTCCCGCAGCACACGCCGAAACTGACCGGCGAACTGACCGAAGTGCAGAGCGATGGTCAGGCCCGCCTGCTGACCTTCACCCCGATTACCGGCCTGCCGTCGGCCAACTGGTACATCGGCCTGTCGGTGGACAAGGACAAGGCTTTCTCGATGCTCAGCACTTTCCGCACCTCGGCGGTGATCGCCACGGTGGTAGCGGTGGTGATCATCATCGGCCTGCTGGGCCTGCTGATCCGCGTGTTGATGCAGCCGCTGCACACCATGACGCGCGCCATGGAAGACATTGCCGAAGGTGAAGGCGACCTGACCAAACGCTTGCGCATTCACAACCACGACGAGTTCGGCATCCTCGGTAACGCCTTCAACCGGTTCGTCGAGCGCATTCACAGCAGCATCCGCGAAGTGTCCTCGGCCACCGAGCAGGTCAACGAAGTGGCCCTGCGTGTGATCAGTGCTTCGAATTCGTCGATGACCAACTCCGACGAGCAGTCCAACCGTACCAACAGCGTGGCAGCCGCCATCAACGAACTGGGTGCCGCCGCCCAGGAAATTGCCGGCAACGCTGCCCAGGCTTCACAGCATGCAAGCTCCGCGCGCCTGTTGGCCGAGGAAGGCCAGCAAGTGGTCGAGCGCAACATTGCCGCGATGAACCGCCTGTCCGACCTGATCGTCACGTCCAGCGAGCATATCGAAACGCTGAACAGCAAGACCGTGAATATTGGCCAGATCCTCGAAGTGATTACCAGCATTTCCCAGCAGACCAACCTGCTGGCGCTGAACGCCGCTATCGAGGCGGCCCGCGCCGGTGAAGCCGGGCGTGGCTTTGCCGTGGTCGCCGATGAAGTACGCAACCTGGCGCACCGCACCCAGGAATCGGCGCAACAAGTGCAGACCATGATCGAAGAGCTGCAGGTCGGCGCCCGTGAGTCGGTCGAGACCATGGACCAGAGCCAGCGTCACAGCCAGGACAGTGTGCAGATCGCCAACCAGGCCGGTGAGCGGCTGGACAGCGTGACGGTGCGCATTGGCGAGATCGACGGCATGAACCAGTCCGTGGCCACGGCTACCGAAGAGCAGACCGCCGTGGTCGAGGCCATCAACATGGACATCAACGAGATCAACATGCTCAACCAGGAAGGCGTGGAGAACCTCCAGGCCACCCTGCGCGCCTGTTCCGACCTGGAGCAGCAGGCTGGTCGCCTTAAACATCTGGTGGGCAGCTTCCGCATCTAAGCACGTACCGCGTCGCCTGCTTCGCGGGCAAGCCCCCACAGAGACAGCGCAGGCCTTGATACTTGCGCGGCCTCCTGTATAGGGGTTTACCCGCGAAGAAGCCAACGCCGCTCCCCGCCCAACCCCGATCGAACAAACTATCCTTCTGAAAGGTCAACCTTTAGGCGTGTCATCGCCGGCCCGTTACCGCCGGATGACAGACCCGAAGACGATCCCGGAGGGATGCTGATCGTGCACATCGCCGACATCACCATGTTCTACGCCCCAGCCAGCGGTGGCGTACGTACCTATCTTGATGCCAAACACCACCGCCTCGACGCCATCCACGGCGTACGCCATAGCCTGTTGATTCCCGGGGCCAGCGCCCGGCATGCCGATGGCATCTTTCAGGTACCCGCCCCACCCCTGCCGTTTGGCAAGGGCTACCGGTTTCCGGTACGCCTGGCCCCTTGGTGCAAGACACTGCGTACGCTCAAACCCGACCTGATCGAAGTCGGCGACCCCTACCTGACCGCCTGGGCGGCACTGGAGGCAAGGCGCCAACTGGATGTGCCGGTGATCGGCTTCTACCATTCCGACCTGCCGTTGCTGGTCAGCAACCGCATGGGCAACTGGTTCACGCCCAATGTCGAGGCCTACGTGAGCAAGCTGTACGGCAATTTCGACCGGGTGCTGGCGCCCAGCCAGGTCATGGCCGACAAACTGCGCCGCCTGGGCATACGCGACGTGCATGTGCAACGCCTGGGCGTGGACCTGGCCACGTTCAACCCCGACCAGCGCGACCCGCACTTGCGTGCGCAGCTGGGCATTGCCGACACCAGCCGCCTGTTGATTTACGCCGGCCGCGGTTCGCGGGAAAAGAACCTGCCGGTGCTGCTCGACTGCATGCAGCAGCTCGGCGCCCCCTACCACCTGGTGTTGGTAGGTTCGAGCATGCCCGCCAACGTGCCACACAATGTCAGCGTCATCGACCACTTCTGCCCGGCTGCAGAGGTGGCCCGGCTGATGGCGAGCGCCGACCTGCTGGTGCACGCGGGCGACCAGGAAACGTTCGGCCTGGTCCTTCTCGAAGCCATGGCCAGCGCTACGCCGGTGGTGGCCGTGCGCGCGGGTGCCTTTGGTGAAATCATCAATGATCAGTGCGGCCTCCTGTGCCGCGCCAACGATGGCCGCGCCATGGCAACCGCTGTGCGCGAAGCGTTCGAGGCTGGCGTAGGCAAGCTGGGGGCGCAGGCCCGTCGGCATGTAGAACAGCATTACTCGTGGGATAACGTGGTCGCGGGCCTGCTCCAGCACTACCAGGCCGTGCTCGGCTATCAGCCACAGGTGCGTGCCCATGCCTGAGCCCGCCTCCAGCCACCGCAGCCTCATGCTGGTACTGCATGATGTAGCCCCGGAAACCTGGCCGGACTACGAGCCGTTCGTAGAGGCCGTCGATGCGCTGGGCAATGTGCCCATGACATGGCTAGTGGTTCCGGACTTCCATCGGCGCAATCCGCTGCACCTGGCACCCTCGTTCTGCCGTCTGTTGGACAAACGCCTGGCCAACGGGGACGAACTGGCGCTGCACGGCTACGCCCATGCTGACGAAGGGCCGCCACCGCGCCGCCCCATCGACTACTTCATGCGGCGCATTTATACCCATGAGGGCGAGTTCTACAGCCTCGATGAAGCCGAAGCACTTACCCGCCTGCAGGAGGGCCTGGCACTGTTCGAGGGCCAAGGTTGGCCTGTGGCAGGGTTTGTCGCACCGGCCTGGCTCATGAGCCAGGGCACTCGGCAAGCGTTGCGTCGCCTGCCGCTGAAGTACACCAGCACACCGCAGCATCTGTACCGTTTGCCTGACTTCATCCCCATCGATGCACCAGGCCTTGTCTGGAGCGCCCGCAGTGCATGGCGTCGCACGTTGTCCCGCGTGCTGTGCGACTGGCAATGCCGTCGTTGGAAAGGCGCGACCACATTACGCCTGGGGCTGCACCCGGTAGACATGCGCCATCGCTCGTCCCGCGACTATTGGCTGCGAACACTGGAACAACTGCTGAAGGATGGCCGCGAACCGCTGACCAAATCGGCCTGGCTGGAGCGCCAGGTGGCAGCATGAACCGCTGGGCCTTGCTGACGCTGGCATTGTTGGGCGCAGCGCTGGTGCCAGCGCTGTTGGGAGGTAGCCAGCTGCTTCCCAGACTAAGCCGGTTCGACCCGCAACTGCTGCTCATATTGTTTGGCATGATTCTGTCGTGCTGGGTCATCAACACGCTGCGCTTGCGCTTGTTGCTGGGTGAGCAGGCAAAACAGTTAAGCCACGCACGCAGCCTCGGCGTGGTCATGGCCACGGAGTTTGCCATCTGCACGACACCCGGTGGCAGTGGCGGGCCATTGACCCTGATGGCCCTGCTGGCGCGTCACCGCATCGGCCCGGCACGCAGCGGCGCCGTGTTCGCCATGGACCAGCTGAACGATCTGGCGTTCTTCTTCTGCGCAATGCTCGCGATAGCCGGCTACGCCTTGTTCCACAGCCTGGGCCGCAGCCAGGAAAGCATGCTGCTGGGCAGCGCACTGCTGCTCTGCACGGCACTGGCCGGGGTGATCGGGCTGTTGCGCTACCGGCGCATGGTAATGCGCATGAACGGCAGGCTGCTGCAGCACTTGGGCGTAGGCCGGCTGCGCCAGCGCCGCTGGGCGCGCAAACTGCTGCACTTCATCGATGCACTGGCGCAGACCTGGCGCCTGCCCAAACGCACCCTGAGCCTGGTATTCACCCTGACCTGCGCCCACTGGGGCCTGCGCTACAGCGTGCTGTACCTGGTATTGAGAGGGTTGGGTGTGGACCTGGCGTGGATACCCAGCTTTCTGGTGCAGATGCTATCGCTCAGTGCCGGCCAGTTCAGCCTGTTGCCTGGAGGGGCAGGGGCCGCCGAGTTGACGTCGGCCAGCCTGCTGACGCCCTTGGTGGGCAGTTCGACCGCAGCGGCGGCGGTCCTGATATGGCGGGCAGTTACTTACTACTTTTATCTGCTGGCGGGTGGGCCGGTGTTCGTGTGCCTGCTGGCGCGTCCGTTGCTGGAGCGCTGGCGGCGTCAGGCGGGTTGAGCTGCTGCCAGAGTTCGGCGGCGCCAGGGAAGTCGGTGCCGTCAGTGTCATCCAGGGCTTCGGGGTCGTAGCGGGCCAGGCAGCCTTCGCCGAGGGTGGGCGGGGGTGAAGCAGTGGGGGTGTTACGTTGCTTGGCCATGGAAGTTCCTTTCAAGATTCCCGGGGGCGCTTTGCGCCCCAGAGTCTCAGAGCCAACCGGCCAGTATCAGTCAAACACCACGGTCTTGTTGCCATGCACCAGCACCCGGTCTTCCAGGTGATAACGCAGGCCACGGGCCAGCACCATCTTTTCTACATCGCGGCCAAAGCGGACCATGTCTTCGATGCTGTCGGCATGGCTGACGCGTACCACGTCCTGCTCGATGATCGGGCCGGCGTCCAGCTCTTCGGTAACGTAGTGGCAGGTCGCACCGATCAGCTTCACGCCACGCAGAGCGGCCTGATGGTAAGGCTTGGCACCAACGAACGACGGCAGGAAGCTGTGGTGAATGTTGATCACCTTCTCGGCATAGTCCTGGCACAGTTGCGGCGGCAGGATTTGCATATAGCGGGCCAGCACTACCACGTCAGCAGCATGCTCATTGACCAGGCGCGACACTTCGGCAAAGGCCGGGGCCTTGTCCTTGGGATCGACCGGTACATGGAAGAACGGAATACCGTGCCACTCGACCATGCTGCGCAGGTCGTTGTGGTTGGAGATCACGCAGGGGATCTCGCAGTCCAGCTCGTCTGTATGCCAGCGATGCAGCAGGTCGGCCAGGCAGTGCGACTCGCGGCTGGCCATCAGCACCACGCGCTTTTTCTGCGCCGAGTCGGTAATGCGCCAGGTCATGGAGAACTCTTCGGCAATGGGCGCAAACGCCTCGCGGAAGGCTTCGATACCGAACGGCAGCGATTCGGCGCGGATTTCATGGCGCATGAAGAACCAGCCGCTGTGCTCATCAGAGTGGTGGCTGGCCTCGTTGATCCAGCCATTGTACAAGGCCAGGAAATTACTGACTTTCGCCACGATGCCTACGCGGTCGGGGCAGGCGATCACCAGACGATAGGTGCGCATGAATGAGACTCCAGAACTTCGCAAAGGCGCCTATTCTAGCGGCCCGACAGAAAAAACGCAGTATTGATCGCAGCCGCGTGGATCAATGCTGGCCAGCAAACGCAGCAGCGCGCCTTGTCTGACAGACATGACGAAATAGCGGGCCTTTATGTAAATTTTTGTTCACCTGGAGAAATGTTGTCACAGCTTAATTAACAGTTAACTGCCCAATAGCATGTTTACTTGCGACTATCGCCTGTCTATTATTGCCCCACACATTTCTGAACACGCATTAAGGAACACTCCATGTCCCTGATCAACGAGTACCGCGCCACCGAAGAAGCCATCAAGGAACTTCAGGCCCGCCTGGCCAACCTGTCGCAGGATGACAAGCTGAAGAAAGAACTGGAGTTCGAAGGCAAACTGCGCACGCTGATGGGCGAGTACTCCAAGTCGCTGCGCGACGTGATTGCCCTGCTCGACCCAGAGTCGAAACTGAGCAAGGCACCTCGTGGTGCGGTCAAGGCTGTTGCCACCAAGCGTGCACGCAAGGTCAAGCAATACAAAAACCCGCACAACGGTGAAGTGATCGAAACCAAAGGCGGCAACCACAAAACCCTGAAAGAGTGGAAAGCCACTTGGGGTGGCGATGTGGTTGAAAGCTGGGCGACCCTACTGGACTGATTGTCCATCTACGCCTTTTGCTTATCGCAACAAAAACGCCGGCACATCGCCGGCGTTTTTGTTTGTCTGGTGATCAGCCAACTGCAAATTGTGCCTGCAATTGCCGGGCATGCACTTGCCAAGCCTCCAGCACACGCCGGCCCGCTTCGTCAGCGCCCTCCCAGGCTTGCTGGCGTGCTTGCTCAAAGTCACCCAGCGTATTCGGTGCCCCCCATCGCGGGTCGCTCAGGCGCTGCTGGCAGAAGCCATGCCAGCGCTGGCGTTCTTCGCTATTCAAGGTATCGGGGAAGTTGCGCGCCCGATAGCGGAACAACAGTTCCGGTAAGCGCGGGTCATCGAACATCCACTGCCCATGGCTCAACTGCGCCGGTTCCAGCGCACGAACTTGTTCGCATAAGCGTCGGTCACGGTCACCAATAAAACCCTCGTACAATTGCTGTTCCGGGTCCTCGCTCGGGGCAAACTCATCCTTGCCATAGATGTGCTCCAGCTTGTCTTGCCATTGCGCCTGTTGATTGGCCAACGCTTCACCGCGCAATTGTAACAACGTCAAGTCCAGGCCCAATCGCTGTTGATCGACCGGGCGCAATACCGACAACGGCGCCAGTACCGGGCAGCGATTGATCTGCACCAGTTTGAGCGGTACCGGTAATTCACCCTCGGCCAATTCATCATGCCGGGTGTACAAACGCTGGCGCAAAACTTCAGCACTTTCCCGTAGTAACGGTAGGGTTTCCTGATGCAGGTCGCACACAATCAGTGCATTGCGATTACGCGGGTGCCAGGCCAGTGGCAATACGACACCCAGGTAATTACGCGCCGCCGAAAAGCGCCCGGATATATGCACCAGCGGCTGTAACAAACGGATTTGCTCCATCACTTTATGCTTACTGCGTAACTGGAACAGCCATTCATACAATTTGGGCTGCTTCTGCCGAATCAGGCGGGCCAGGGCAATGGTTGCCCGTACGTCGGAAAGCGCTTCGTGGGCATGCCCGTGATCAATGCCATTGGCCTTGCTCAGCAGCTCCAGGCGCAGGCTGGTGCGGCCGTCCTGCTGCGGCCATTCAATACCGTCCGGGCGCAGGGCATAGGCAGTACGCACGATATCGATCAGGTCCCAGCGGCTGTTGCCGCCCTGCCACTCACGGGCATAAGGGTCGAAAAAGTTGCGGTACAGACTGTAGCGGGTCACTTCATCGTCAAAGCGCAGGGTGTTGTAGCCGGCACCACAGGTGCCCGGTTGAGCCAGCTGTGCATGCACCCGGGTCATGAACTCGGCTTCGCACAGCCCCTGCTCGGCCAGCAGCTGTGGCGTGATGCCGGTCACCAGGCAAGCGGCCGGATGCGGCAGGATATCGTCGGAGGGCCGGCAATAAAGGCTGATCGGCTCGTCAATCTCGTTGAGGTCAAAGTCTGTGCGCACACCGGCCACCTGCAGTGGGCGGTCGCAGCGCGGGTTGATGCCGGTGGTTTCGTAGTCGTGCCAGAAAATGCTGGAGGTCACGGGGTCGTCCTGTATCGAGGTCGACCCGATTCTAGCGCAGCCTCAGACAGAAGCGTTGGCGGGGTGAAAGCTGAAGTAGTCACGCAACGAATGCACGAACTCGTCGTATTCGCGCGGGGCCTGCAGCAGCATGAAGCCCGAATCATAGTGCCCGGGCGTCTGGTCTTCACGGCACCACAGGCAACTGGCGGTGAGGTTGACGAACTGATGCCCTCCGCCGACCAATGGCATGCGCAGTTGCAGCTCGTAATCCGGCCCGACCAGCACGGGCAGCTGGCTGATGACCATCAAGCCATCTTCGGAGGCATTGCCTAGCTGGCCGATTTCCTGATTGGTAAACCGGTTGAACACCTTGAGGACACAAGGCAGCTGATGGCGTTCGATATGGCGCTTGTTGAACATGATCGCGAGTGTATTCCGTACCTGATGCCAGGAATACAAGGAACTGGCGGTTGTTGTAACAGCTGAGTTACAGATTAGCGCAGCACGCGCTGCAAATCTCGTGAAATAAACCACACCTTGGTGTTAACGCCAAGGTACGGTCGTCACCGGCTTGGCCACCGCCGTTTCACCGCCGCGCAAATGGCCCAGTTTCTCCAGCGTCTGCAGGCGGGCCTGGGCGCGATAGGCATACTCGTTGCCCGGGTACTGCTGGATCAGGTACTGATAGGTCTGCGCGGCATCCACATAAAGCGCCTGGCGCTCCAGGCACTGGCCGCGTAGCAGCGACACCTCGGGGTGGATAAATGGCCGCGCACGGCTGGTGCGGTCGACCTGCGACAGCTCCAGCATGACCCGGGCGCAATCGCCACGGTCGTAGGCACGGTAGGCATTGTTCAGGTGGTGGTCCATCGACCAGCGGGTACAGCCGACGACGCTGGCGGCCAGGGCTAAAACGATCAGGGCTCGCATGGGGATCTCCTTAGATGGGAAGTATATCGGCCGCTATCGGGTTTTCTTCAGCTGCGAGCTGCAAGCTGCAAGAAAAAGCAGCGCCTGCGCCACTCGCGCTTTTACTTGTAGCTTGCCGCTTGTAGCTTGCAGCTGCCCTACCCAGAAGGTCGCAGGTAGTGCAATGGAACAATGACTACAGCGAGATTCAGGAGTAGCCTTTCGCTGCGCTTCACTATAGGAGTCTGTGCATGAGCATCCGCCGTACCAAAATCGTCGCCACCCTTGGCCCCGCCAGCAACTCGCCGGAAGTGATCGAACAGCTGATCCTCGCTGGCCTGGACGTGGCACGTCTGAACTTCTCCCACGGCACTCCGGACGAGCACAAGGCCCGCGCGCGCCTGATCCGTGACATCGCCGCCAAGAACGGCCGCCATGTAGCGTTGCTGGGCGACCTGCAGGGTCCGAAGATCCGCATCGCCAAGTTCGCCAACAAGCGCATCGAATTGAAGATCGGTGACAAGTTCACCTTCTCTACCGCCCACCCGCTGACCGAAGGCAACCAGGACATCGTCGGTATCGACTACCCCGACCTGGTCAAGGACTGCGGCGTCGGTGACGAACTGCTGCTGGACGATGGCCGCGTGGTCATGCGCGTCGAAACCGCCACTGCAGATGCCCTGCACTGCGTGGTGATCATCGGTGGCCCGCTGTCGGACCACAAAGGCATCAACCGCAAAGGTGGCGGCCTGACCGCACCGGCCCTGACCGAAAAAGACAAGGCCGACATCAAGCTGGCGGCGGAAATGGACCTGGACTACCTGGCCGTGTCCTTCCCGCGTGACGCCAGCGACATGGAATACGCGCGCAAGCTGCGTGACGAAGCCGGTGGCAGCGCCTGGCTGGTGGCCAAGATCGAACGCGCCGAAGCAGTTGCCGACGACGAGACCCTCGACAAGCTGATCGCCGCCTCCGACGCGGTGATGGTTGCCCGTGGCGACCTGGGCGTGGAAATCGGCGACGCCGAGCTGATCGCCATCCAGAAGAAGATCATCCAGCACGCCCGCCGCAACAACAAAGCGGTGATCGTGGCGACCCAGATGATGGAGTCGATGATCCAAAACCCGATGCCGACCCGTGCCGAAGTGTCCGACGTGGCCAACGCCGTGCTGGACAATACCGACGCGGTGATGCTGTCGGCTGAAAGTGCTGCAGGTTCGTACCCGATCGAAGCCGTTCAGGCCATGGCCCGCATCTGCCTGGGCGCTGAAAAGCACCCGACCAGCCAGAAGTCCAGCCACCGCCTGCACACCACCTTCGAGCGCTGCGACGAAAGCATCGCCCTGGCGGCCATGTACACCGCCAACCACTTCCCGGGCGTGAAGGCGATCATCGCCCTGACCGAAAGCGGCTACACCCCGCTGATCATGTCGCGCCTGCGTTCGCACGTGCCGATCTTCGCCCTGTCGCCGCACCGCGCCACCCAGGCACGCGCCAACATGTTCCGTGGCGTGTACCCGATTGCCTTCGACCCGGCTTCGCTGCCGGCCGACAAGGTGAGCCAGGCTGCGGTCGACGAACTGCTCAAGCGTGGTTTGGTGGAGCAAGGTGACTGGGTGATCCTGACCAAGGGTGACAGCTACCACACCATCGGTGGCACCAATGGCATGAAGATTCTGCATGTCGGTGATCCGCTGGTCGGCTGATAGCCCTCGGGGTCCGCTTGACGGCCTCATCGCGACCTTCGGTCGCTCCTACAGGGGATCGCAGTTCTCTGTAGGAGCGACCAAAGGTCGCGATGAGGCCGGTACAATCAACACATGCCTCAGGCATGCTCGACAAACACATCAGCAAACACCTGCCCCCGCGGCACCCCGGCAATAAACAGCCGCCGCGCAAACCGCTCAACACTCCCCGGTGCCCCACACACCAGCGCCACCGTCTGCCGTGACGTCAGCCGCAACCCGGCCAGCGCTTCCTCCACATGTTCCGCCATCACCAACTCGGTAGTCACACCTGCCATTCCCTGCAACGGCCCAGCCAGATAATGCCCGGCGCTGTCCTCCGCCACATGCAGCACCCGAATCTCGCCGCGATGCCCCTGCCGCACCGCCTCGCGCAGGATGCCCCACAACGGCGCAAGCCCGGTGCCCGCAGCCAGCAGCCATAGAGGCCGGTCCTGCCAGTCCGGATCGTAATGCAACGCCCCGCCTCTGAACTCGCCCAGGCGCAGCACATCACCCACCTGCAAACCACGGGCCTTGTCGCAGAAAGCGCCAGGGCGCCGGCAATCGATGTGGAGCTCCAGAAAGTCCTCTTCCCCCGGCAGGCTGGCCAGCGAATACGGCCGCGCTACCGAACCATTCCACAACACCGCATGCTGCCCCGCCTGGTAACGCACCGCCCGTTCAGGCCGCAGCCGCACGCGCAACACATCACCGAACCAATCCAGCGCACAGACATGGGCCGGCACGCCATCGCGCTGCGGGTCGAACAGCGCCACTTGCAGGTCCTCGACCACCCGGCACTGGCAGGCCAGGCGCCAGCCCAGGGCATGCTTGTCCAGCGCCAGGGCCTCGGGCAGGGCATCCAGCGGTTGCCCGGCCAGGCAATGCACCAGGCAGGCATGGCAACTGCCGGCGCGGCAGCTGTAAGGCACGTTGAGCCCGGCATCGTTCAAGGCATCGAGCAGGTTGCTGCCGGTTGACACCGCCCAGCGGCGCTCGCCCACGCAAAGTTCGGGCATGGTTGGTCGTTCTCCACAAATCACAGTCCACTGTAAGCCAAGCGCGCAACGGCAGCAAAAAGGATGCCCAACCACTGCCGACCATGGTCCAGACCCACCGCAGGTGTGCCCGGCACGGATGCGCGCTATACTGCCGCGCCTTTTTCCGTCGGCCTGACCTGCCGGCGCCTTGCAAGGCGCTTCGACACGCTGGTCGGCACCGTCGAGCGCCGTAATGAATGTTCCCGTCTTTAAGAGGAGCGCGCTGCATGACCGTGATCAAGCAAGACGACCTGATTCAGAGCGTCGCCGACGCCCTGCAATTCATTTCGTACTACCACCCCGTCGATTTCATCCAGGCCATGCACGAGGCCTACCTGCGTGAAGAGTCGCCCGCTGCGCGCGATTCCATCGCCCAGATCCTGATCAACTCGCGCATGTGCGCCACCGGCCACCGCCCGATCTGCCAGGACACCGGTATCGTCACCGTGTTCGTGCGCGTGGGCATGGACGTGCGCTGGGACGGCGCCACCCTGAGCGTCGACGACATGATCAACGAAGGTGTGCGTCGCGCCTACAACCTGCCGGAAAACGTCCTGCGCGCTTCGATCCTGGCCGACCCGGCCGGTGCCCGCAAGAACACCAAGGACAACACCCCAGCAGTGATCCACTACTCCATCGTCCCCGGCGACAAGGTCGAGGTCGATGTCGCAGCCAAAGGCGGCGGCTCGGAGAACAAGTCGAAGATGGCCATGCTCAACCCGTCCGACTCGATCGTCGACTGGGTACTGAAGACCGTCCCGACCATGGGCGCTGGCTGGTGCCCGCCTGGCATGCTCGGCATCGGCATCGGCGGTACCGCCGAGAAAGCCGCCGTCATGGCCAAGGAAGTGTTGATGGAGTCCATTGACATCCATGAGCTCAAAGCCCGTGGCCCGCAGAACCGCCTGGAAGAAATCCGTCTGGAGCTGTTCGAGAAGGTCAACCAGCTGGGCATCGGCGCCCAGGGCCTGGGTGGCCTGACCACCGTGCTCGACGTCAAGATCATGGACTACCCGACCCACGCCGCGTCGCTGCCGGTGTGCATGATCCCCAACTGCGCCGCTACCCGCCACGCCCATTTCGTGCTCGATGGCTCCGGCCCGGCCGAGCTGGAAGCACCGTCGCTGGACGCCTACCCGGAAATCGTCTGGGAAGCCGGCCCGAGCGCCCGTCGCGTCAACCTCGACGACATCACCCCGGAAGAAGTCGCCAGCTGGAAGCCGGGCGAGACCATCCTGCTCAACGGCAAGATGCTGACCGGCCGCGATGCTGCGCACAAGCGCATGGTCGAGATGCTCAACCGTGGCGAAGAGCTGCCGGTCGACCTGAAAGGCCGCTTCATTTACTACGTAGGCCCGGTCGACCCGGTCGGTGACGAAGTGGTTGGCCCAGCCGGCCCGACCACCGCCACCCGCATGGACAAGTTCACCCGCCAGATCCTTGAGCAAACCGGCCTGCTGGGCATGATCGGCAAGTCCGAGCGTGGCCCGACCGCCATCGAAGCGATCAAGGACAACAAAGCCGTCTACCTGATGGCCGTGGGTGGCGCTGCCTACCTGGTGGCCCAGGCCATCCGCAAGTCGAAGGTCCTGGCCTTCGCCGAGCTGGGCATGGAAGCGATCTACGAGTTCGAAGTCAAGGACATGCCGGTGACCGTTGCCGTAGACAGCAACGGTGAGTCGGTACACATCACAGGCCCTGCCCTGTGGCAGAGCAAGATTGCCGAGAGCCTGGCAGTCGAAGTGAAGTAAGCCTGATGTAAATGCGGTGCGTTTTTCGCGATAAAACAGCGAAGAGCGCACTGCAGCTTTTACCGGAAGCTACCAAACGGCTCCGGCCAATCCCTGCAGGTAAGTACCTGCCCTTGCTACCCCTCTCTTCATATTGGCAGTTCCTTCAGCCAGTAGGACATCAGTTTGTCGGTGCATTCCGTCTCATCCAGGTCTCGCCAGGCAAAGCTTGTGCGCAACGATGGGTCGTGCAGAAAACCCCGGTTACGCCAGAAGCCGTGCAAGGGTTTGTAGTCTGCTGGCCGCCTCGGGTGCACGCCTGGCCGCTCGACCGCACAGAATGCGCAGTAATCAAATTCGGCCAGCTTGTGCGCGTAAGATTCACGTTCGATGAAGAAGCGCACCCCCAAGCCCTGACCCCGGTATTCCGGCAGTACCAGCGACCCACCGAAGTAGTACACGCTGGCCGGGTCACGCCCTTGGGCCAGGAAAGGCTGCTGGAATTCGGGGGCGACATCCACCAGTGGCAGGCCGGTGGAGGCGCCGACCACCTGGCCGTCGTCCAGCGCCAGCACCACCAGGCTGCGCCCGGAGCGGGTATAGGTAGCGAGGTAGTCGGCCTCGTATTCAGGAGTGCCGTCGTAAAGGTAAGGGAACTCGCGAAACACGCTAAGGCGCAGGCGAGCGAGGTCATCGATGTAAGGCGCGATAGCGGCGCCGTGCAACAGGCGTATTTCCATGCTTGGCGGTCGTTTTGTCGATGTGGATGACGCGCTCCGCTAAGCCGGGCTTGAGGGGAAACCCTATCATCCTGGGCAACGACCGGCCTTTTCCCGACACGACAGGTATTGTTCCATGACCGCTACCGAACTGGTAAATGCTTACTACGCCGCCTTCAACGCCGGTGACATGCAAGGGGTTCTGGCGCTACTGAGCGAGGACGTGATCCACGACATCAACCAGGGCGAGCGGGAGATGGGCAAGGCGCGGTTTGCCGCGTTCATGGACAAGATGAACCGCTGCTACCGCGAGCGCCTGGCCGACATCGTGGTGATGCAGAACGGCGATGGCAGCCGTGCGGCGGCAGAGTTCACAGTACACGGTGAATACCTGGCCGATGACGAAGGACTGCCAGCGGCCAACGGGCAGACCTATGTGCTGTCGGCGGGGGCTTTCTTCTATATCCACTGCGGCAAGATTGCCCGGGTGACCAACTACTACAACCTCAATGACTGGGTTGAGCAGGTTGCCTAAGCCTGTACCGGCCTCTTCGCGGGCTTGCCCGCGAAGAGGCCCTGTCAGGCGATACGGGTACCCAGCACTTTCAGGAATGCCGCCAGCCACGCCGGATGCGCTGGCCATGCAGGGGCCGTGACCAGGTTGCCGTCCACATGTGCCTGGTCCACCGCAATATCAATGAATGTCCCACCCGCCAACCGCACTTCCGGCGCACATGCCGGGTACGCGCTGCATTCGCGCCCTTCCAGCACACCCGCCGCCGCCAGTAGCTGGGCACCGTGGCACACGGCAGCAATCGGCTTGCCTGCCTGGTCAAATGCCCGCACCAGCTCCAGCACCTTTTCATCCAGGCGCAGGTACTCCGGCGCACGGCCACCCGGGATCAGCAGCGCGTCGTAACTCTCGGCCCGCACCCGCACGAAGTCATAATTCAGGGCAAAGTTGTGCCCCGGCTTTTCGCTGTAGGTCTGCTCACCCTCAAAATCATGAATGGCGGTGCGTACCGTCTGCCCCGCCAGTTTTTCCGGGCACACCGCGTGCACCGTGTGGCCGACCATGCTCAAGGCCTGGAACGGCACCATCGCCTCGTAATCCTCGACGTAATCGCCCACCAGCATCAGGATCTTCTTCGCCGTCATCGCACCCACTCCTTCGGTTAACAGATACTGCACGATAGCCCCTGTCAGTCACGGCGGTCGAGCAGGTTGACCACCAGCCGGTCGATCCATCCCCAGATCCGCTGCTTCACCCTGCGCCACAGCGGCCGGGCATGCCAGTGGTCGAGGTCGACTTCCTCGCTCAAGGCAAAGTCACGCTCGAAGCTGGCCACCACAGCCGCCGTCAGTGGCGGGTCCAGCGCCTCAATGTTGGCTTCGAGGTTGAAGCGCAGGTTCCAGTGGTCGAAGTTGCACGAACCAACGCTGACCCAGTCATCTACCACGGCCATCTTCAGGTGCAGGAAGCACGGCTGGTATTCGAAAATCCGCACCCCGGCACGCAGCAGCCGTGGGTAGTAGCGGTGCCCGGCGTAGCGTACCGACGGGTGGTCGGTACGAGGGCCGGTCAGCAACAGGCGCACATCAAGCCCTTTGCTGGCAGCACGGCGTAACGAACGGCGCACGCTCCAGGTCGGCAGAAAATACGGTGTGGCCAGCCATACCCGCTGCTTGCCACTGTTCAGCGCCCGCACCAACGAATGCAGGATGTCCTGGTGCTGGCGGGCGTCGGCATAGGCCACCCGCCCCATGCCTTGCCCTTGCGCAGGCAGTTTAGGCAGGCGCGGCAGGCCAAAGCCTTCGGCAGGGCGCCAGGCGGTGCGGCGGTTGTTGGCGGACCACTGGCGGTCAAACAGCAGTTGCCAGTCGGTAACCACCGGCCCCTGAATCTGCACCATCACCTCATGCCATTCGCTGGTCGCATCGCCCGGCGTCCAGAACTCGTCGGTAACACCCGTGCCGCCCACCACTGCCCAGCGTTCATCCACCAGCAGCAGTTTGCGGTGGTCGCGGTAAAGGTTGCGCAGGCCGCGCTTCCAGCGCAGGCGGTTGTACCAACGCAGGTACACGCCGGCCTCCAGCAGGCGCTGGCGCAAGGCGCTGTTGAACGCCAGCGAGCCATAGTCATCGAACAGGCAGCGCACCCGTACACCGCGCCGGGCGGCCTGTTCCAACGCCTCGACCACGGCTTCGGCACACGCGCCAGCCTCGACCAGATACAACTCCAGATCGACCTGGAACTCAGCACGCACGATCGCCGTGAGCATGCGCGGAAAGAACTCGGGGCCGTCGATCAGCAGTTCGAACTGGTTGCCATCCCGCCAGGGGAAGACCGGCCCCGGCATGTCAGCGGGCGGTGAAGATCAGCACCGCGCTAACCGGCACCGACGGGTTGATGGACTTGAGCCCGGCGAGCTTGCGCAGGGTTTGCAGCCCAGGCAGCAGGCCGAAATCCTCGGCACGTAGCACCAGAGGTTCGAGGGTTACCACCTGAAAGCGTCGCTCATCCAGACGCGTGGCCAGAAGCAGGGCGTTGTAGCTGTGCGACTGGCCATGCAGGGTAACGGTAAGCGGCAGACGCAGTTCGATCTGGGCACCGTTGGCCAGGTCGTTGATTGGCCGCAGGTCCAGTTGCGCCTGCACCTTGGCTTCGGCAAAACGCTCGACCTCGAACAGGTCGTCACGCATACGCTCGTCACGCAGCGGGATGCCGCTGCTGACCGAATCCATCTCGATACTCAAGCCGGCCGCCCCCTTGCGGTCGACCTTGCCATGCAGCACCAGAAAGCGATGCACCTCGGCCGTGTCACCGTTCTTGCCGGTAATGAACGACAGGCGCGACGATTCGCCATCGAGGTGCCAATTGGCGTGGGCGGGCAGGCACAAAGCCAGCAGCAGGGCAGGCAAAAGACGGGGCAGCTTGAACATGACAGATCTCGTGAAACCAGGCCGCCAACCTTACCCGCCCGCCTTCATGGCAGCAAGCGGCAGCCCTCGCGCGGGCCCAGCCAGGCAGCCTGGTTGCGCCGCCCCAGGCCCTCGGCAGTGATGTGTCGCTGCGAGGTGTTTTCCTCAAGCAGGCTCAGTGGCAGCCACTGTTTTACATAGCCTTGGCAATACGCCTGCTCGAAGCTCATGACGAAGCGGCACGAGCAGTATTCCTTGGCCGAGTAGGCCGAGAGAATGCCAGGGAAGTCTGCCAGGGCCTGACGCTCGTACCAGGCCCAGAACACCAGCCCCGACAGCACCAGCAGCAGTACGCGTTTCATGCCCCCTCCCCGGCCAGTGCCGCCAGCACTCGCTTGAGCAGTTCGTCATGCTGGTAAGCGCCGTCCCGGTCATCGGCATAGCGCACGATCACCAGCTTTTGCCTGGGCAAGATGTACAGCGCCTGGCCCCAATGGCCCAGGGCGGCGAAGGTGTCTGCGGGTGCATTTGGCCAAGGCCGTGTAGCGCCGGCCAGCGGCTGGTTGAGCCACCAGTGGCCGCCTGGGTTGGCCTCTGCGGGGACAGGTTCGGCATGGGCAAACGGCGTACGGTTGAAGGCCACCCAGGCCTTGGGCAACAGTTGCCGGCCTTGCCACCGCCCCTCGCGTTGCATCAGCAAGCCGATACGGGCCAGGTCACGGGCGCTGAGGTAGAGGTAGGAAGAGCCCACATAGGTGCCCGCCTGGTCACGTTCCCACACCGCGCTGTCGATACCCAGCGGGGTGAATAATGCGTACCAGGGGTAATCGGCGTACTGCCCGGCATCGAGCATGCCGCGCAGTGCGGCGGCCAGCAGGTTGCTGTCGCCACTGGAATAGAGGAACCGCTGGCCAGGGCTGGCCGTCGTACCTCGGGCTGCCGTGTAGGCGGCCATGTCTTCGTGGCCACGGGTATACAGCATGGCCACCACCGAGGACTTGAGCGGGGCGTATTCGTAGCCTTCCTGCCAGTCCAGGCCACTGGCCCAGTGCAGCAGGTCGGTCATGCGCACGCCCGGGTGGGTGCGCATGGCGGGATAGAAACGCGCGACCGGATCTTGCAACTGGAAGCGTCCCTCTCCTTGGGCCACGCCCATCAGCGTGGCGAGTACGCTTTTGCTGACCGACCAGGTCAGGTGTGCGGTGGCGGCAGTGGTGGGGACGGCGTAGCGTTCGTGGAGGATGCGGCCATCGCGGATGATCAGCAGGGCGTCGGTGCGGATGCCGCTGCGGTCTGGGGTACGGGTGGGGAAGGCGTAAGTGTCGACGGCTTGCCAGTTGAGGGTGTCAGGGTCGGTCTGCCATTGCGGATCAGGCCAGTTTTCAGCCCAGGCGCTGCCCGAAACCATCGCAATGATGACCAACAGTACCTTCATTGTGATCGCCTTGATTGGGGCCGCTTTGCGGCCCCAGATTCAGAAAATCATGAAAAACTAGCAGGCATTCATGACAATCCCGCAGCAGCCCAGGCTTTGTTCAGCCGCTTCTCCCGGGCCGCCGCCGCCAGCGCCATCACCCCTTGGTCCCGCTGCCAGATCTGCGCCCAATGCGCCGGCCCCGCTGCCAAGGCCGCATCAATCTCCCCCCGCAACGCCTGGAACTGCGCAAACAACCCACCCAGCAGCAAATGGCACCCCACACTGTCGGCACACTGCCGGCTGCCCTCGGCACACCCGGCCAGCAATCCAAGCAATTGCAGCCGCAACCCCTGCGGCCAGGCGCACGCCTGTCCGACGCCATATAACCAGGCCGTCAACGCCGCCAGCACATACAAGTCTTCCAGCGAGCGGAACGGTTTCACATAGGCATCCCAACCGTCACCGGCCAGCAACTCGCACGCGGCCTGCTCCAGCACCAGCCGGCCATGGCCCACTTCCGGCATCAACGGCAGGGTTGGTAGCGGTTCGAGCGTTACCCCAGGCTCCCCGGGATAGACCACCGCCAGGTTCAACTGTGGCGCCGCACCAGCCGCCTCGCTACGCGCGGCCACCAGTAGCCACTCGGCATCCAGCCCGGCCGTGACGAAATCCTTGCTGCCCGTGAGCCGCAAGTGGTCGAGCCGCGTATGCATGTCCGCTGGCCGCACGCTGCGCCGCTCGGTGGCGCACAGGGCACCGAGGCTTGGCGGGGCACTGGGCCACAGCACACGCAAGGCAGCCTGGTAACCCACCAGGAACGCCAGGCCCGGCGTGGCCATCGCACGCCCGCCCAACACCGCCAGTTCAAAAGGGGCAACCGGGCCGAGGCGCTCAAGCAGCGCGGCGTAGGTTTCGCCAAGGGTGCCCGCCAGCGCTTGGCGAAGCGGGTCGTTCAGTCGTTGCAACCAGGCCATGTGACGGCTCCTTGCTGGGGCTTTCTGGTCAAGGTTCTAGGGGTGTCACACAAGCATCACCAAAGATTCACAGGGGTGACACCGCGTCTACCTAGGCTGACTTTGCACAACAAAGCCGACCGGCCGCAACCCTTCATGGCTGGCTTATGGAGACTCGCAATGACTCGGATCGCTCTCTCTGGCGACAACAGCACTGAACGCCGTCTGCAAGCCGAACGCCTGGTTGGCGCCACGGCGCTGCAAGAGGCCCAGGCCCTGCGCTACAAAGTGTTCAGCGCAGAATTCAAGGCCAAGCTCAAGGGCGCCGAGCAAGGTCTGGACATGGACGACTACGACGTGCATTGCCGCCACATTGGTGTTCGCGACCTTTGCACCGGCGAGCTGGTCGCCACCACCCGTCTGCTCGACCACCAGGCCGCCAGCAGCCTGGGCCGCTTCTACAGCGAAGAAGAGTTCAGCCTGCACGGTCTGTTGCAGCTGCAAGGGCCCATCCTCGAACTGGGTCGTACCTGCGTCGCCCCCGACTACCGCAACGGCGGCACCATCGCCGTGCTGTGGGGCGAACTGGCCGAAGTGCTCAATGAAGGCCGCTACAGCTACCTGATGGGCTGTGCCAGCATTCCCATGCAAGACGGCGGCGTGCAAGCCCATGCCGTGATGCAGCGCCTGCGTGACCGCTACCTGTGCACCGAGCACCTGCGCGCCGAGCCGAAGAACCCGCTGCCGAACCTGGCCCTTCCGAATAACGTCATCGCCGAAATGCCACCGTTGCTCAAGGCCTACATGCGCCTGGGCGCAAAAATTTGCGGCGAGCCGTGCTGGGACGAAGACTTCCAGGTGGCTGACGTGTTCATCCTGCTCAAGCGCGACGAACTGTGCCCGCGCTACGCGCGCCACTTCAAGGCGGCCGTCTGATGCCGAAGCTGCGGGTAATGACCCGCCTGGCTCGACTGCTGTTGGTACTGTTGCTGGGCATGCTGATGGCGAGCCTGATCGCCCTTGGCGAACGCCTGGGCTACAAGGCCCCCATCGAACGCCGCCAGCGCTGGACCTGCCTGTTCATGAAGCGCCTGGTCGCCGCCCTGCCCTTCGACGTGCGTGTGGTGGGCGAACTGCCGCAGCGGCCGATGCTGTGGTTGAGTAACCATGTTTCCTGGACCGACATCCCCTTGCTGGGCATGCTGCTGCCACTGTCGTTCCTGTCCAAGGCCGAGGTGCGTCACTGGCCAGTAGCCGGCTGGCTGGCGGAAAAAGCCGGAACGCTGTTCATTCGACGTGGCGGTGGCGACAGCCAGCGCCTGCGCGAGCAGATCGCCGGGCAACTGGGCCTGGCCCGGCCGCTGCTGATCTTCCCCGAAGGCACCACCACCAGCGGTCGCACCTTGCGCACCTTCCATGGCCGGCTGCTGGCAGGTGCCATCGACCGGGGTGTGGCGGTGCAGCCGGTGGCTATTCAGTACTTGCGCGATGGCCAGATCGACCCGATTGCACCGTTCATTGGCAATGATGATTTGGTGTCGCACCTGATGCGCCTGTTCGCCCAGCCGCGGGGGGAGGTTTGCATTCACCTGCTGCAGCCGATTGGCAGTGTGGGTAAAGAGCGGGCGGTACTGGCGTTGCAGGCGCAACAGGCGATTCAGCTGGCGTTGTACGGGGTTGAGGAAGTGGAAGCAGTGCCGAGGCGGCAAGCGCGGGCTGCCTGAGGATTTGCACTGCCAGTGCTGGCCTCTTCGCGGGTAAACCCGCGAAGAGGCCGGCACTACCAATACAAAACTAACTGCCAGACATCCGACCCGCCGCCGCAAACGCCTGCAACTGCGGGTAAAACTCCCGGAAGTCCGCCAGCAGCGGCTCATACAACCGCTCCAGCTCCCCCATCACACCGGCCATCCCCTCCGGCCGGGACAGTCTGCGGGCAATACCGTTGAACACTTGCTCCAGCGTGGCAAACTCGCCATACGCCCCCAGCCAGTCATCCGCTGCCATGAACGGCGCAATCCGCCCCAGCCGCCCCGGCAGCTCGGGCTCCGCCAACAACACCCGATAAAAATCCCCGGTGAACTGCGCCAGCGGCTGCTCGGCATAGTCCTGCCAATGCCGCGCCAGGCAATGATCAAAAAACACGTCCAGGACAATGCCAGCGAAGCGCCGCCGCTCGCGCGGAAAGCGCGCCAGTGCCGCCAGCACCAACGGGTGCTGGTCGGTGTAGCTGTCGATATGCCGGTGCAACCGTATGGCCGCCTCCAGGGCAGGCGGAAAGCGCCCTTCCAGCGAACCTTTGACAAAGTCGCCATACAGGCTGCCAAGCAGTTGTTGCGGCGCCGGGCCGCCCAGGTGCAGGTGCGCAAGGTAGTTCATGCGCGCAGTCTAGCACCGCTCGCTCCTATATCGTTATAACGCGATATAGCGATTCGTGCTCAGCTCAGAACCTCTTCATATTTGTATATCGGTAACTGACGATTTACATTTCGTTCCATCGCGATATACCGCTACAACGAGCCTCACCCCATGCCTCTCGATCTCGACGAAATAATAAAAGCGCTGGCCCACCCGGTCAGGCGAGAAATCCTCAGCTGGCTGAAAGACCCGGCAACGCAGTTCCCCGACCAGTACCACAGCACCGAGAACGGTGTGTGTGCCGGGCAGATCGACCAACGCTGCGGCCTGTCGCAGTCGACCGTCTCTGCCCACCTGGCCACCTTGCAGCGCGCCGGGCTGATCCGCAGCCAGAAGATCGGCCAATGGCACTTCTTCAAACGCGACGAAGCCACCATCGAGGCGTTCCTCGAACAACTGCGCCAAACACTTTGACAAAGCAGGTAACCGCTATGACCACGCTTTTCGATCCGATCACCCTGGGCGACCTGCAACTGCCCAACCGCATCATCATGGCCCCACTCACCCGCTGCCGTGCCGACGAAGGCCGCGTACCCAATGCGCTGATGGCCGAATACTACGTGCAGCGCGCCAGCGCCGGGCTGATCCTCAGCGAAGCGACGTCGGTCAGTGCCATGGGGGTCGGCTACCCGGATACCCCCGGTATCTGGAACGATGAGCAGGTACGTGGCTGGAACAACGTCACCAAGGCTGTGCATGCCGCAGGCGGACGCATCTTCCTGCAACTGTGGCACGTTGGCCGTATCTCCCACCCCAGCTACCTGAACGGCGAGCTGCCGGTGGCCCCCAGCGCGATCCAGCCCAAGGGGCATGTAAGCCTGGTGCGCCCGTTGAGTGACTACCCCACCCCACGCGCGCTGGAAACCGAAGAAATCATCGACATCGTCGAGGCCTACCGCAGCGGTGCCGAGAATGCCAAGGCGGCTGGCTTTGATGGTGTAGAAATCCACGGCGCCAACGGTTACCTGCTCGATCAGTTCCTGCAAAGCAGCACCAACCAGCGCACAGACCGCTACGGCGGCTCGCTGGAAAACCGTGCGCGCCTGCTGCTGGAAGTGACCGATGCGGCCATCGAGGTGTGGGGCGCGAACCGCGTGGGCGTGCACCTGGCACCGCGCGCCGATGCACACGACATGGGCGATGCCGACCGCGTCGAAACCTTTACCTACGTGGCCCGTGAACTGGGCAAGCGTGGCATTGCCTTTATCTGCTCGCGGGAGAAGGAAGCCGATGACAGCATTGGCCCGCTGATCAAGGAAGCGTTTGGCGGCCCGTACATCGTCAACGAGCGGTTTGACAAAGCCAGTGCCAATGCGGCGCTGGCCAGCGGCAAGGCCGATGCTGTAGCGTTTGGCGTGCCGTTCATCGCCAACCCCGACCTGCCGGCGCGGCTGGCGGTGGATGCGCCACTGAACGAAGCGCGACCCGAGACCTTTTATGGCAGGGGGCCGGTGGGGTACATCGATTATCCGCGGTTGTAATCGAGATTGCCGGGGCCGCTTTGCGGCCTTGTGTCGCGATAGGAGGGCAAAGCCCTCCCATGAATTGTCACTGCCGGGTGTTGATCTGCTGTTGCAGGTTCTGAATCTGGCTCTGCAAGGTATTCAGGTTCCGCGTCATCTGTGCCCGGAAAGCATCGAACTCCTGCACCGAAGCACCACCGGGCGCCGCCGCAGCCGGGCGGTTGTCGATCTGGCTCTTGAGCACCAGCATGTCCTGCTCCAGGCCTTGAATGGCAGCGCTCGGGTTTCCCTGCTTCTTCAGCGCCGCGATATCGCTGCCCAGGCTCTTGAGCTGCCCGTCCAGCTTGCCGCCATCCACCTGCGCGGCCTTCAGCGCGGCAACCTGCTCATTCAACCCCTTGAACTGGGCATCCAGCTTGCCCCCATCCACCTGGCCCGAACGCAGCGCGGCCAGTTCGCCATTCACCAGCTTCAACTGCGCCTGCAACTGGCTTTGCAGCTCGGTCACAGCCTTCTGCTGCTCACGGGTATCAGCCAGCACCTGCTCCAGGCGCTTGCCCAGGTCACCGGTCTGCCCGGCCACACCTTTCTGCAACTGGCGCAGTTGAAGCTTCAATGCCTCGCTGCTGGTGGTAGCGCCAGACTCACTGGCATCCACCTTGCCGCTGATCGCCTGCAGGCGCCCTGCCGCTTCTTCACTGATGCGGGCAAAACTTTCCTGGGTTGCCACCAGTTGCTGCTCCATCAACGAGATCTGCTGGAAGCTCCACCAACCCAGGCCTGCCAAGGCGATGAACGATGCACCGAGCAACGCCCACAACGGCGCCGTGCTTGGCCCGCGCGCGGCCTTCTGGCGGCTGCGCACTACGTGCGCCGGCATCAGTTCGTCATCATCAACGGTGCCCGCCCGCAAGGTAGGCACGTCATCGTAGTCATCGTGAGCATGGTTACGCATGGATACATTCAACCGCGGTAGTCGCAAAGAGGCACGAGTATAAACCGCCAGCGCGGCGCATTGATGACCATTGTCAGCCCTGCGGCTTCACTGCCCCGGCGGCAGGTGCTTCCACCAGCCACAGAATTCATCCAGCGCTGTCCACAGGCTGACCTTGGGCTGGTAGTCCAGATACTGCCGGGCGCGGCTGATATCCAGGGTGAAATCGCGGCTCATCACCTGCATCCCCAGGCGCGACAAGGTCGGTTGCGGACGCCCTGGCCACAGCATGCAGGCCGCCTCGTTCAGCGCGGCCAGGCTGTAGGCCAGGCCGTAGGAACGGTAGCGGGTAACCTGCGGCAGCTGCATCTGGCGCATCACGTAGTTGACCACATCCCACAGCGGCAGCGGCTGGCCGTTGCTGATGTTATAGGCCTGGCCCAGCGCCCTATCGTCGGCGAACAAGGCGCTGAGCAGCGCCTCGTTAAGGTTGTGCACACTGGTGAAGTCAACTTTGTTCAGGCCATTGCCGATGATTGCCACGCGGCCTTTGCGTTGCATCTGCATCAGCTTCGGGAAAATGCTGGCATCGCCGGCGCCCGTGACGAAGCGCGGGCGCAGCGCCAGCACTTCCAGGCCAAACTCCTGCGCGCCGAATACTTTCTGCTCGGCCAGGTGCTTGGTTTGCCCGTAGTGGTCGTGGAAGCGGCGCGGTACCTGATCTTCACGGACATCCAGGCGCGAACGGCCATTGAAATAGATCGACGGCGACGACAGGTGCACCAGGCGCCGTACATGCTCCTTCAGGCAGCCCTCGACCACGTTCTCGGTTACCACCACGTTACCTTGGTAGAAGTCCTGGTACCGCCCCCAGCTGCCCACCGCGCCCGCGCAGTGCACCACGGCCTCGACGCCCTGGCACAGGCGACGGGCCAGCTCGGCATCGCCCAGGTCGCCAGGGATGAACTGGGCGCCGCGCTTGACCAGGTGCTCGACCCCTTCGGCGCGGCGGCCGCTGACCCGCACGTCCAGGCCCTGCTCCAGGGCAAAGCGCGCAAAGCGCCCGCCGATGAAGCCGCTCGCGCCGGTGACCAGAATTCGCATGTAAGACTCCGTCTTGCCAGATTTCAGATGCAACTGACGCCAGCCGTGGCTACAAGGGCACCAGCCATTGCCGTGCGGTGTACCGCAGGTGATCGGTCAGTTGCGCGAGCAATTGCCCGCCATTGCGCCAATGATGCCAGTACAGCGGCACATCGATAGGGGTATCGCGACAGATTTCCACCAACTGCCCGCTGGCCAGTTGCTCACGGGCCTGCAGTTCGGGCACCAGTCCCCAGCCCAGGCCGGCCTCGGTCATGCGCAGGAAGCCTTCGGAGGACGGGCACAGGTGATGCAGAAAACCGTCCTCGATACCCAGCGATGCCAGGTAGCGATGCTGCAGGAAGTCGTCCGGGCCATACACGATCGCCGGGGTACGGGCCAGGCGGCTGGCGACAAAACCCTGGGGAAAATGCCGCGCCATGAACCCGGGGCTAGCCAGTGCCCGGTAGCGCATGGCGCCCAGTGGCTGGCTGCGTGCCCCCGCTACCGGGCGCTCACTGCCACACAGGCAGGCCGCCACTTCGCCGGCACGCATACGTTTGAGGCCCACTTCCTGGTCTTCTACCACCAAGTCGGTCAAAACGTTCTGCTGTGCGCAGAAATCCCCCACCGCGCCGGCCCACCAAGTGGCCAGGCTGTCGGCGTTGAGGGCGATGCGCAGGCGCTCCGGCATACCCTCTTCGTCCAGCGCCGGCACTTGGCGCTGCAAGTCACGTTCAAGCAGGCGCACCTGCTGAACATGGTTGAGCAACTGGCGGCCTACCTCGGTCGGGCCAGGCGGCGTGGCACGCACCAGCACAGGCTGGCCGACCCGCGCCTCCAGCAGCTTGATGCGCTGGGAAATGGCCGACTGCGACAAGCCCAGCACTTGCGCCGCACGCTCGAAACCACCCTGTTCGATCACCGCCGCGAGGGCGGCCAGCAGCTTGTAGTCAAACATCGATTTCTCTAATGCCTTATCAGCTTTATTTGTTTTTCTTATACAGGGCCGGTCATCACAATAGCCAGCATCTTCTACGACCTTTCTGGAGAGCCCCATCATGTGGCAAAGCTATCTCAACGGCATGCTGGTGGCCTTCGGGCTGATCATGGCCATCGGCGCACAGAACGCCTTCGTCCTCGCCCAGAGCCTGCGCCGGGAACATCACTTGCCCGTGGCGGCGCTATGCATCGTCTGTGACGCCATTCTGGTGGCTGCCGGTGTGTTTGGCCTGGCCACGGTACTGGCGCACAACCCGACCTTGCTGGCGGTCGCGCGCTGGGGCGGTGCGGTGTTCCTGATCTGGTACGGCGCCAAGGCACTGCGCAGCGCCTGCTCCAAACAGAGCCTGCAGCACCAGGAAGGCCAAGGCATGCGCTCACGCCGCGCAGTGCTGCTCAGCGCCCTGGCAGTGACGCTGCTGAACCCGCACGTGTACCTCGACACGGTATTGCTGATTGGCTCGCTGGGCGCCCAGCAGACCGCCCCCGGTGCCTACGTGGCGGGCGCGGCCAGTGCTTCGCTGCTGTGGTTCTCCACCCTGGCCATCGGCGCGGCCTGGCTGGCACCGTGGCTGGCACGGCCGGCAACCTGGCGCATGCTCGACCTCATGGTGGCGGTGATGATGTTCGCGGTGGCGGCGCAGTTGATCTTCAACTGATGTCAGGCCTGCAAGGACCGGCGTAACGCGTACCGCCTGAAAGCGACCACCATTGGTCGGCGTCCGCCAAGCCGCTCTGGAACCTCTATTCCCTATGTTTGTTGCGTGGTTATGCGCCGGGGCTGGTGCTATGATCGGGCCCTTGCGTCGCAAAGAGTACAAACTCGCCGACGTACATAGGGCCGCCCGTGATCGGCCCTGCGCAAACCGCGAACTAGACCTGAATCAGGAGATCCACCATGGCTTTTGAATTGCCGCCGCTGCCGTACGCCCACGATGCCCTGCAGCCGCACATCTCCAAGGAAACCCTGGAGTTTCACCACGACAAGCACCACAACACCTATGTCGTGAACCTGAACAACCTGGTCCCAGGCACCGAATTCGAAGGCAAGACCCTGGAAGAGATCGTCAAGACCTCTTCGGGCGGCATCTTCAACAACGCCGCTCAGGTCTGGAACCACACCTTCTACTGGAACTGCCTGGCGCCAAACGCTGGTGGCCAACCGACCGGTGCCCTGGCTGACGCCATCAACGCCGCTTTCGGTTCCTTCGACAAGTTCAAGGAAGAGTTCACCAAGACTTCGGTTGGCACCTTCGGTTCCGGCTGGGGCTGGCTGGTGAAGAAAGCTGACGGTTCCCTGGCCCTGGCCAGCACCATCGGCGCCGGTTGCCCGCTGACCAGCGGCGACACCCCGCTGCTGACCTGCGACGTCTGGGAACACGCCTACTACATCGACTACCGCAACCTGCGTCCAAAGTACGTCGAGGCGTTCTGGAACCTGGTCAACTGGGCCTTCGTTGCCGAACAGTTCGAAGGCAAGACCTTCAAGGCCTGAGTCATTCAGCCCTGAACATGAAGACCCGGCCCTGTGCCGGGTTTTTTTATGCCAGTGCCGGCCTCCCGCGCGCGCGCAAGGCGACACGGTTTTGCTTGCTCAGCCCGCATAGCGCGCTAACATCAAATCTCTGGAAGATTGACACAGCGCATTCAAGTTGCGGGGTCAGGCAACCGATACACTGCTCATGATCGGCCGATAGTGTATCGTCATCGTTGATGGCAAAATGATGCCATGCGCATGGATTAAGGAAACCCCATTGAAGCTGGAATTGCGGAACAGCTTGTCGGTCAAGTTGCTCAGGGTCGTGCTGCTGTCGGCGCTGGCAGTCGGCGTGGTGCTCAGCTGTGCGCAAATCGTCTACGACACCTACAAGACCCGCCAGGCCGTTAACAACGATGCCCAGCGCATCCTCGACATGTTCCGCGACCCGTCCACTCAGGCGGTGTACAGCCTCGACCGCGAAATGGGCATGCAGGTGATGGAAGGCCTGTTCCAGGACGAATCGGTGCGCATGGCCTCCATCGGGCACCCCAACGAAACCATGCTGGCCGAAAAGTCGCGCCCGCTGCAGGACATGCCCATGCGCTGGCTGACCGACCTTATCCTCGGCCAGGAACGCACCTACACCACACAACTGGTCGGCCGAGGCCCTTACAGCGAATACTACGGCGACCTCAGCATCACCCTCGACACGTCGTCCTACGGCGAAGACTTCCTGATCAATGCGGTAATCATCTTCATTTCCGGCGTATTGCGGGCCTTGGCCATGGGCCTGGTGCTGTACCTGGTGTACCACTGGCTGCTAACCAAGCCGCTGTCCAAGATCATCGAGCACCTCACCCAGATCAACCCCGACCGCCCCAGTCAGCACCAGATACCGCTGCTCAAGGGCCACGAGAAGAACGAACTGGGCCTGTGGGTCAACACCGCCAACCAGTTGCTGGCCTCGATCGAGCGCAACACCCACCTACGCCACGAGGCCGAAAACAGCCTGCAACGCATGGCCCAGTACGATTTCCTCACCGGCCTGCCCAACCGCCAGCAACTGCAGCAGCAACTGGACAAGATCCTCGTCGACGGTGGTCGCCTGCAGCACCGTGTGGCGGTGTTGTGCGTGGGTCTTGACGATTTCAAGGGCATCAACGAGCAATTCAGCTACCAGGTGGGCGACCAGCTGCTGCTGGCCCTGGCCGACCGCTTGCGCGCCCACAGTGGCCGGCTGGGGGCCCTGGCGCGACTGGGCGGTGACCAGTTTGCCCTGGTGCAAGCTAATATCGAGCAGCCCTACGAGGCAGCCGAACTGGCGCAGAGCATCCTCGACGACCTGGAAGTGCCGTTCAACCTCGACCACCACCAGCAGATCCGCCTGCGCGCCACCATCGGCATTACCCTGTTCCCCGAAGACGGCGACAGCACCGAGAAACTGCTGCAAAAAGCCGAACAGACCATGACCCTGGCCAAGGCCCGTTCGCGCAACCGCTACCAGTTTTACATTGCCAGCGTCGACAGCGAGATGCGCCGCCGCCGTGAGCTGGAAAAAGACCTGCGCGAAGCCCTGCCCCGCAACCAGTTGTACCTGGTTTACCAGCCACAAATCAGCTACCGCGACCACCGCGTGGTCGGCGTGGAGGCGTTGCTGCGCTGGCAGCACCCGGAGCTGGGCATGGTGCCGCCAGACCAGTTCATCCCGTTGGCTGAGCAAAACGGCAGCATCATCAGCATCGGCGAATGGGTACTGGACCAGGCCTGCCGGCAACTGCGCGAATGGCACGACCAAGGCTTTAGCGAGCTGCGCATGGCGGTCAACCTGTCGACTGTACAACTGCACCACAGCGAGCTGCCACGGGTGGTCAACAACCTGCTGCAGGCCTACCGCCTGCCGCCGCGCAGCCTGGAGCTGGAAGTCACCGAAACCGGCCTGATGGAAGACATCAGCACCGCTGCCCAGCATCTGCTGAGCCTGCGCCGTTCCGGGGCACTGATTGCCATCGACGACTTTGGCACCGGCTATTCGTCGCTCAGTTACCTGAAATCGCTGCCGCTGGACAAGATCAAGATCGACAAGAGCTTCGTCCAGGACCTGCTCGATGACGATGACGACGCCACCATCGTTCGCGCCATCATCCAGCTGGGCAAGAGCCTGGGCATGCAGGTGATCGCCGAAGGCGTGGAAACCGCCGAGCAGGAAACCTACATCGTTGCCCAGGGCTGCCACGAGGGCCAGGGCTACCACTACAGCAAGCCGCTGTCGGCTCGCGAGCTGACCAGTTTCCTGAAGCAGGCGCAGCGTAACCAGGTTTCGATGTTCTGAGCACGCCTGCCCGGTTACATGCCGTGACCGCCATTTACATGAATTGCACGCCCGCCTCTTTACAGCAAATGCAAATCTTTCGCATGATGTTGCGGTTTCGCGTGCCACGGCGCACGGTCCACCCTTGGTCCAACCACACGACGCAGGAAAACCAACAATGATTCGAATGCCTCTGGCCTCCGCCAGTCTGCTGGCCATTGCCATCGCTCTCGCCGGCTGCGGTGAAGGCAAGGACGACAAAGCCGCCGCGCCGCAGGCCCAGGCACCTGCTGCTGCCGCCACCACCGCTGCCGCGCCCGGGGCTGTCGACGAAGCCGCTGGCAAAGCCGTGGTCAAGCATTACGCCGAAATGGTCCATGCGGTGTACAGCGACTCGCTGAGCACCGCCAAAACCCTGCAGACCGCAGTGGACGCGTTCCTGGCCAAGCCCAACGACGAAACCCTGAAGGCCGCCAAGGAAGCCTGGTTCGCCGCGCGCGTTCCGTACCTGCAGTCCGAAGCCTTCCGCTTCGGCAACACCATCATCGACGACTGGGAAGGCCAGGTGAACGCCTGGCCCCTGGACGAAGGCCTGATCGACTATGTCGACAAGAGCTACGAGCATGCCCTGGGCAACCCGGCCGCCGGCGCCAACATCATCGCCAACACCGAGATCCAGGTGGGTGAAGAGAAGGTCGACGTCAAGGACATTACCCCTGAGAAACTGGCCAGCCTGAACGAACTGGCGGGCTCCGAGGCCAACGTTGCCACGGGCTATCACGCCATCGAATTCCTGCTCTGGGGCCAGGACCTGAACGGCACCGGCCCAGGCGCTGGCAACCGCCCGGCATCCGACTACCTGGAAGGCCAGGGCGCCACCGGTGGCCACAACGAGCGCCGCCGTGCCTACCTGAAAGCCGTTACACAGCTGCTGATTACCGACCTTGAAGAAATGGTCGGCAACTGGGCGCCGAACGTCGCCGACAACTACCGCGCCAAGCTGGAAGCGGAGCCTGTCAACGACGGCCTGCGCAAGATGCTCTTCGGCATGGGCAGCCTGTCGCTGGGCGAACTGGCGGGCGAGCGCATGAAGGTTTCGCTGGAAGCCAACTCGCCGGAAGACGAGCAGGACTGCTTCAGCGACAACACCCACTACTCGCACTTCTACGACGCCAAGGGTATCCGCAACGTCTACCTGGGCGAGTACACCCGCCCGGACGGTACCAAGCTGACCGGCCCAAGCCTGTCGTCGCTGGTCGCCAAGGTCGACCCGGCCGCCGACGCCACCCTCAAGGCCGACCTGGAAGCCACCGAAGCCAAGATCCAGGTAATGGTCGACCACGCCCTCAAAGGCGAGCACTACGACCAGCTGATCGCTGCCGACAACGCTGCCGGCAACCAGATCGTGCGTGACGCCATCGCCGCACTGGTCAAGCAGACCGGTGCGATCGAGCAGGCGGCTGGCAAGCTGGGTATTGCCAACCTGAACCCGGATACTGCGGATCACGAATTCTGATCCTGCTGTAGCAGTGTTGACAGAGGCGGCCTTCGGGTCGCCTTTTTTGCTTATGGCCCTTTCGCGGGCAAGCCCGCGCCCACAGAGACTGCATTGTACTTGAGACCTGCAGATTACCTGTGGGAGCGGGCTTGCCCACGAAGAGGCCGGCACAGACAACAGATAACTATGGCCAACTGACACCGATTTCATCCAGCAATTGCAAATTGCTCTTATTCAAACACCCCCACTTTGCTAAGCTTGCACGCCGGTTTTTCGTCCACGCCCAGGATTTTGCATGTCCTCGTCGCTGTCCCGACTCTCCCCGCTGCTGCTGGTCCTCGCCCTCTCTGCCTGTGACGACGCCCCGCGTTTCACCCAGGCCGAACCCGGCGAAGCATTGTCGGGCGGCAAGGCAACCGTGCAGCGGACTGACCGCAACGCCTATTCCCTGCCCTCGGCCAACCTCGCATCCGAACGTCGCGTGGACTTCGCCGTGGGCAACAGTTTCTTCCGCAACCCCTGGGTGATCGCCCCTTCCACCACCACCGCCCGCGACGGCCTGGGCCCGCTGTTCAACACCAACGCCTGCCAGAACTGCCATGTGCGCGACGGCCGCGGCCACCCGCCAGCGCCGGGCAACAGCAACGCGGTGGGCATGCTGGTACGCCTGTCGATCCCCGACCAGCCCTATCTGGCCAAGGTCATCGAGCGCCTGGGCGTGGTGCCTGAGCCGGTGTACGGCACTCAGCTGCAGGACATGGCCATCCCCGGTGTGGCGCCGGAAGGCAAGGTACGGGTGAGTTACACCCGCGAAACCGTGTCGTTCAAGGACGGCCATCAGGTCGAACTGCGCAAGCCGGCCCTCCAGATCAGCCAGCTCGGCTACGGCGTCATGCACCCCGACACGCGCTTTTCGGCGCGGGTGGCACCGCCAATGATCGGGCTGGGCCTGCTCGAAGCCATCCCCGAAGCCGACGTGTTGGCCAACGAAGACCCCGATGACCGCAACCGCGACGGCATCCGCGGGCGGGCCAACCGCGTGTGGGACGACGCCCTGGGCAAGACCGTGGTCGGCCGCTTCGGCTGGAAAGCCGGGCAGCCCAACGTCAACCAGCAGAACGTGCACGCCTTCGCCGGCGACATGGGCCTGACCAGCACCCTGCAGCCCAAAGACGATTGCACCCCGGCACAAACCGACTGCCTCGCCGCGCCCAATGGCGACGGCGCCAATGGCGAAAAGGAAGTCAGCGACAACATCCTGCGCCTGGTCACCTTCTACACCCGCAACCTGGCCGTGCCGGCCCGCCGCGACGTCGGCTCGCCGCAGGTGCTGGCAGGCAAGAACCTGTTCTACCAGGCCGGCTGCCAGGGTTGCCACACACCGCAGTTCACCACCGCCGCCGATGCTGCCGAGCCAGAGTTGGCCAACCAGGTCATCCGCCCCTACAGCGACCTGCTGCTACACGACATGGGCCCAGGCCTGGCCGATGAGCGCACCGAGTTCGCCGCCAACGGCCAGGACTGGCGTACCCCGCCACTGTGGGGCATCGGCCTGAGCGAAACGGTGAGCGGCCACAGCCAGTTCCTGCACGACGGCCGCGCCCGTAACCTGCTGGAAGCCGTGCTCTGGCACGGGGGCGAAGCCGAGGCGGCACGCAACTTTGTACTCACGTTCAATGCCGAGCAACGCACTGCGCTGCTGGCGTTCCTGAATTCACTTTAAAACGCGCAAAGGAGCCGGGCATGTTCCGACCCAAACTGTTGTTCACCAGCCTCGCTGCACTCGCCCTCGGCGCCTGCTCGCCGCAGGACCCGCAAGCCGTCACCTCCGCTGCCATCGCCAAGCAGGTCATCCTGCCCACTTACAGCCGTTGGGTCGAAGCCGACCGCATGCTGGCCGCCAGCGCCCTGGCCTACTGCGAAGGCAAGGAAGACCTGGAAAAGGCCCGTGCCGACTTCCTCAATGCGCAAAAGGCCTGGGCCGAGCTGCAACCGCTGCTGGTCGGCCCGCTGGCCGAAGGCAACCGCGCCTGGCAGGTACAGTTCTGGCCCGACAAGAAGAACCTGGTCGGCCGCCAGGTCGAGCAACTGGTCAACGGCGACAAGCCGGTAGACGTCGCGTCCCTGGGCAAGGCCAGCGTGGTGGTACGTGGCCTGTCGGCCTACGAGTACATCCTGTTCGACAGCAAGCCGGACGTCGCCACTGCCGAGCAGAAAGCCCGCTACTGCCCGCTGCTGGTGGCCATTGGTGAACACCAGAAGGTCCTGGCCGAGGATATCCTCAAGAGCTGGAACAGCACCGACGGCATGCTGTCGCAAATGACCAAGTTCCCCAACCAGCGTTACGCCGACTCCCACGAGGCCATCGCCGACCTGCTGCGCTCTCAGGTCACCGCCCTGGATACCCTGAAGAAGAAGCTGGGTGCGCCGATGGGCCGCCAGAGCAAGGGCATCCCGCAGCCGTTGCAGGCCGAAGCCTGGCGCAGCCACTCCTCGCTGAAGAGCCTGGAAGCCACCCTCAAGGCGGCCGAAACCGTCTGGGTCGGGGTCGACAACCAAGGCCTGCGCGGCTTGCTGTCCAGCGATCAGAAAGCGCTGGCGGACAAGATCGACGCCGCCTACGCTACCTCGCTCAAACTGCTGGCCGACAATCAGAAGTCGCTGGGCGAGCTGCTGGCCGACGACGCTGGCCAGCAAACCCTGAACCAGATCTACGACAGCCTCAACGCTGTCCATCGCCTGCACGAAGGCGACCTGGCCAAGGCGTTGAACATTCAGCTGGGCTTCAATGCCAACGACGGTGACTGATCATGCTGCGACGCCAGGCCCTCAAACTCGGTAGCGTTTTGCTCAGTGCCCTGACCTTGGGCAGCTGGAGCCTGTTCCGCAACAAAGGCAGCGAACCTCTCCTGCTTTCGGCGCGTGACGATGGCGACGGCAAGCACTATGCCGTGGGTTTCCGCCTGGACGGCACCCAGGTGTTCAGCACCCAGGTCGCCCAGCGCTGCCACGCCATCATCCACCACCCCGAGCAGCCAATCGCCCTGTTCGTCGCCCGCCGCCCCGGTACCGAAAGCTACCTGGTCGATTTGCGCGACGGGCGCCTGCTGCAAACCGTGACCTCGCAGCCGAACCGGCACTTCTATGGCCATGCGGTGGTGCACAAGGGTGGCGAATGGCTGTATGCCACCGAGAACGACACGACCGACCCTGGGCGTGGCGTGCTGGGCGTGTACCGTTTTGAAGGCGAACGCCTGGTACACACCGGCGAAATCCCGACCCACGGCATTGGCCCGCACGAGGTTGCCTGGCTGCCCGACGGCGAGACGCTGATCGTGGCCAACGGCGGCATTCGTACCGAAGCCGAAAGCCGGGTAGAGATGAACCTCAATGCCATGGAACCGAGCCTGGTGCTGATGCAGCGTGACGGCACCTTGCTGAGCAAGGAAACCCTGGCCCAGCAGATGAACAGCGTGCGTCATCTGGCAGTGGGCAGCGATGGCACCATCGCCGCCTGCCAGCAGTTCATGGGTGATGCCGATGAAACGGCCGAGTTGTTGGCGATCAAGCGCCCGGGCGAGCCGTTCAAGGCCTTCCCGGTGCCGGAGCGGCAGTTGCAGGCCATGGCCCAGTACACCGCCAGCGTCGCGATCCACAGCGACCTGCGGCTGGTGGCGCTGACTGCGCCACGGGCCAACCGGTTGTTTGTCTGGGACCTGGACACGGGTGCGGTGCGGCTGGATGCACCGATGCCCGATTGCGCGGGGGTTGGCGCGGTGAAGGATGGTTTCGTCGTTACTTCCGGGCAGGGCCGTTGCCGGTTCTACGATTGCCGCAAGGCCGAGCTGGTCGGACAGCCGATGAACCTGCCGTCCGGTTTCTGGGACAACCACCTGCATCTCGTCTGATTCTTCTGCAGCCTTCACTGGCCTCTTCGCGGGCAAGCCCGCTCCCACAGGGACCGTACAATCCGCTGACTACGCGGTTTCTGTGGGAGCGGGCTTGCCCGCGAAGAGGCCGGCACAGGCATTTCACCCCCCTCCCCTGAAAAACAGTCAATACTTCCCCCATCCACACGTGGGCAGGATCGCCCGTTGTCGTGTCTAACCGAATAACAACCAATCCAAGGAACCGGACTTATGCTGCGCCGCCGCATGCTCATCATGTTGGCCATGGTTCTGCTGATCGTGCTGGCCCTGGGGGGCTACAAGGCGTTCTCGATCTACCAGCAGATCCAGGTGTTCACTGCCCCCAAGCCGCCCATCACCGTTGCGGCAGCCTTGGCCGAACAGCGCCAGTGGCAAGCGCGCCTGCCCGCCGTCGGCAGCCTCAAGGCACTGCAGGGTGTGGAGCTGAGCCTGGAGGTGGAAGGCATCGTCAAAGCCCTGCACTTCGACTCGGGCCAGCAGGTCAAAGCCGGCCAGTTACTGCTGCAACTCAACGATGACCAGGAAACCGCCCTGCTTGGCACCGCCCAGGCCGACTTGGGCCTGGCCAAGGTCGATTTCGGCCGCGGCAGCCAGCTGGTCGGCGACTCGGCCATCTCGCGCGGCGAGTTCGACCGCCTCACCACTCAGTACCGCCGCAACCAGGCGGTGGTCGAGCAACTCAAGGCGCAGAAGATCAAAAAAAGCATCAACGCCCCGTTCAGCGGCACCATCGGCATCCGCCAGGTGGACATCGGCCAGTACCTGGCCGCCGGCACGGTGATTGCCACCCTGCAGGACACATCCAGCCTGTACGTCGACTTCAACGTACCGGAACAGGCCCTGCCGCAATTGAGCCTGGGCCAGCAGGTGTTGGTGCAGGTAGCCGCCTACCCAGGCCAGACCTTCCCCGCCAGCCTCAGCGCCATCAACCCCAAGGTCGAGGAAACCACGCGCAACCTGCTGGTGCGCGCCACCCTGGCCAACCCCGACGGCAAACTGCTGCCAGGCATGTTCGCCAGCCTGCTGGTGCTGCTGCCTAACCCACAGCCACAAGTGGTGGTGCCGGAAAGCGCCATTACCTACACCCTGTATGGCAACTCGGTGTACGTCGCCACGCCGAAGAAAGACAAGGACGGCAAGCCGGAAAACGACGATAAGGGCCAGCCGCAGCTGATTGCCGAACAACGCACCGTACAGACCGGCGAGCGCCGCGACGGCGTAGTGGTCGTCAGCAAGGGCCTGCAAGCCGGGGAACAGGTGGTTACCGCCGGGCAACTCAAGCTCACCCCGGGCGCCGCGATCCGCATCGGCCAGGACAAAGCCCTCAAGCCCGAACAGGGCGTGCCGGGCAAGGACTGAGGAGGCTGACATGGCGTTCACCGACCCGTTCATCCGTCGCCCGGTGCTGGCCAGTGTGGTCAGCCTGCTGATCCTGCTGCTGGGTTTCCAGGCCTGGAACAAACTGCAGATCCGCCAGTACCCACAAATGGAAAATGCCCTGATCACGGTGACTACCGCCTACCCCGGGGCCAACGCCGAAACCATCCAGGGCTACATCACCCAGCCGTTGCAGCAGAGCCTGGCCAGTGCCGAAGGCATCGACTACATGACCTCGGTGAGCCGGCAGAACTTCTCGATCATTTCCATCTACGCGCGCATCGGCGCCGACAGCGACCGGTTGTTCACCGAGCTGCTGGCCAAGGCCAACGAAGTGCGCAACAAACTGCCGCAGGACTCCGAAGACCCGGTGCTCAGCAAGGAAGCCGCCGACGCCTCGGCGCTGATGTACGTCAGTTTCTACAGCAAGGAGATGAGCAACCCGCAGATCACCGACTACCTGTCGCGGGTCATCCAGCCCAAGCTGGCCACCCTGCCGGGCATGGCCGAAGCGGAGATCCTCGGCAACCAGGTGTTTGCCATGCGCCTGTGGCTGGACCCGGTGAAACTGGCCGGTTTCGGCCTGTCGGCCACCGACGTGACCAACGCCGTGCGCCGCTACAACTTCCTCTCCGCTGCCGGCGAGGTAAAGGGCGAATACGTGGTCACCAGCATCAACGCCAGCACCGAGTTGAAGTCGGCCGAGGCGTTCGCCGCCCTGCCGGTAAAGACCAGCGGCGACAGCCGCGTGCTGCTGGGCGATGTGGCGCGGGTCGAGATGGGTGCGGAAAACTACGACACGGTCAGCTCGTTCGACGGCACCCCCTCGGTGTACATCGGCATCAAGGCCACCCCCGCTGCCAACCCCCTGGACGTGATCAAGGAAGTGCGCCGCATCATGCCCGAGCTGGAGAGCCAGCTACCTTCGGCGTTGAAAGTGTCGATTGCCTACGACGCCACGCTGTTCATCCAGGCCTCGATCGACGAAGTGATCAAGACCCTTGGCGAGGCGGTGCTGATCGTCATCGTGGTGGTGTTCCTGTTCCTCGGTGCCTTGCGCTCGGTGCTGATCCCGGTGGTGACCATTCCCCTGTCGATGATCGGCGTGCTGTTCTTCATGCAGATGATGGGTTACTCGCTTAACCTGCTGACCCTGCTGGCCATGGTGCTGGCCATCGGCCTGGTGGTGGACGACGCCATTGTGGTGGTGGAAAACATCCACCGGCACATGGAAGAAGGCAAATTGCCGTTCGATGCGGCCCTTGAGGGCGCCCGCGAAATCGCCCTGCCGGTGGTCTCGATGACCATCACCCTGGCTGCCGTGTATGCACCGATCGGCTTCCTCACCGGGCTCACCGGGGCCTTGTTCAAGGAGTTCGCCCTGACCTTGGCCGGGGCGGTCATCATCTCTGGCATCGTCGCCCTCACCCTGTCGCCGATGATGTGCGCCCTGCTGCTTCGCCAGGAGCAGAACCCCAGTGGCCTGGCCCACCGCCTGGACGTGCTGTTCGAACGCCTGAAGGTGCGCTACCAGCGCCTGCTGCATGCCACCCTCGACAGCCGCCCGGTGGTGCTGGTGTTTGCCGTGATCATCCTGTGCCTGATCCCGGTGCTGCTCACGTTTACCCAGAACGAACTCGCCCCCAACGAGGACCAGGGGGTGATTTTCATGATGAGCAGCTCGCCGCAGCCGGCCAACCTCGATTACCTCAACGCCTACACCGACGAATTCACCCCACTGTTCAAGGCCTTCCCCGAGTACTACTCATCGTTCCAGATCAACGGATTCAACGGCGTGCAGACCGGCATCGGCGGCTTCCTGCTCAAACCCTGGAACGAACGCGAGCGCACACAGATGGAGCTGTTGCCGCTGGTGCAGGCCAAACTTGAGGAAATCGGAGGCTTGCAGATCTTCGGTTTCAACCTGCCCTCCCTGCCCGGCACCGGCGAGGGCCTGCCGTTCCAGTTCGTGATCAATACAGCGGGCGACTACCCGGCACTGCTGGACGTAGCACAGCGCATCAAGGCCCGCGCGCAGGCATCCGGCAAGTTCGCCTTCCTCGACATCGACCTGGCCTTCGACAAGCCCGAAGTGGTGGTGGACATCGACCGGGCCAAGGCCGCGCAGATGGGGGTATCGATGGACACTCTCGGCGGCACCCTGGCCACCCTGCTGGGCGAGGCGGAAATCAACCGTTTCACCCTCGAAGGCCGCAGCTACAAGGTGATTGCCCAGGTCGAACGGCCGTACCGCGACAACCCCGGCTGGCTGAACAACTACTACGTGAAGAATGACCAGGGTCAGATGCTGCCGCTGTCGACCCTGATCACCCTCACCGACCGCGCCCGCCCACGCCAGCTCAACCAGTTCCAGCAGCTGAACTCGGCGATCATCCAGGGCGTGCCCATGGTCAGCCTGGGCGAAGCGCTGAAAACCGTTCAGGACATCGCCCGCGAAGAGGCCCCGGAAGGCTTCGCCTTCGACTATGCCGGCGTGGCACGCCAGTACGTGCAGGAAGGCAGCGCACTGTGGGTCACCTTTGGCCTGGCGCTGGCAATCATCTTTCTGGTGCTGGCGGCGCAGTTCGAAAGCTTCCGCGACCCGCTGGTGATCCTGGTGACGGTGCCATTATCGATCTGTGGGGCGCTGCTGCCGCTGTTCCTGGGTATTTCGAGCATGAACATCTACACCCAGGTCGGGCTTGTGACCTTGATCGGGCTGATCAGCAAACACGGCATCCTGATCGTCGAATTCGCCAATCAGTTGCGTGAGGAACGCGGCTTGAGCGTGCGTGAGGCGATCGAGGAAGCGGCGGCGATTCGCCTGCGGCCGGTGCTGATGACAACGGCGGCGATGGTATTCGGCATGGTGCCGCTGATTCTAGCGACTGGCGCCGGGGCGGTCAGCCGCTTTGACATCGGAACGGTGATTGCCACCGGGATGTCGATAGGCACGCTGTTTACCTTGTTCGTGCTGCCCTGTATCTACACCTTGTTGGCGCACAAGACCAAAGCCAAGGAACCTGCCATAGCCTGATCCGGCCTCTTCGCGGGCTTGCCCGCGAAGAGGCCGGTGAAGCAGACGCAAAAATGCCAGAGGCCCCGCGATTGCGGAGCCTCTGGCATTTCTAGCTCACACCGGGTTCAACCAAATGGCCGCAACCCTTGACGCAGACCAAACAGGAACAGCAAAAGGTCCTGGTCCGGCGTGACCTGTGCCTGCTGCTGCGGTTTCGCTTCCCGCGGCAACGCGCACTGGTCGGCCATCTCAGCCTTGCTGAACACAGTCGGCCC
>NZ_BCBJ01000032.1:0-24560 GCF_001320605.1 Pseudomonas sp. NBRC 111133
GTGAAGCAGACGCAAAAATGCCAGAGGCCCCGCGATTGCGGAGCCTCTGGCATTTCTAGCTCACACCGGGTTCAACCAAATGGCCGCAACCCTTGACGCAGACCAAACAGGAACAGCAAAAGGTCCTGGTCCGGCGTGACCTGTGCCTGCTGCTGCGGTTTCGCTTCCCGCGGCAACGCGCACTGGTCGGCCATCTCAGCCTTGCTGAACACAGTCGGCCTCGGCTCTTCCCAGGCAGCCACCGCCACGGTGGTCACCGCCAGGCCAGCTACCAGGAACAAAGCTCGAGCTATTTCTAGTTTCATTACTCTAACCCTTTGACAGCGCTGCCAAACGCCATCTTGTAAAAGTAGAGCAGCGTCTGCCATTCGGCGTCATTGATCGACGAATGGCGGCGCAGCTGGCGCAGGTCGTTGCCTGCCGCACGCTGGCAGCTGATGCGCCGCCGGCACTTTTCCAGGTCCAGCAGTGCGACTTCGACCCGCGCCTGCTCGCCTTCGCCGATCACCTTGATGAATACGTGCTTGCCGTACAGGCAGCCGTGCTGCCAGTGCCCCAGGTGCATGCGCGCCAGGTTGTCCGCCAGGTCCTTGAGCATGCGCTCATGCACCACCTGCGGGTAACGCTCACGGGCACCTTCGGCATGCCAGGTGTCGAGTTCGACAAAGCCGTCCAGCGCCTCGCTCACCAGCAGCGCACGCCATTGGTGGTCGGCATCGCGCTCGGCACCACAAAAGACGATGCGGGGGACGCGAACGCCCAGTTGCTCGAAGCTGTTCAGTGCATCGAGTTCACGCAATACGGTTGGTCGCCCAAAAGGGTGCATAAGGCTGCGATAGATATGCCCGACCTGGCGCTTGGCATACAGCAACTTGCCATTGGCATCGTTGAGGCGTTGCACGCCACTTTCGCCGCCGCGGCGCTGGTTAGGCTCCTCGACCCACTCGCCCTGCTGGCGCCAGTAAAAATCGAACCGCGACTCCCCTTTCTGGGCTACAGCCATCAAACGCTACCCCTTACGCAATACGTAGACCCGCCACATGGCATAGAACGGCAGGAAGTCGAGGCGTTCCTGGATTCTGAAGCCGGCGGCCCTGAATTCTTCTTCGACCGTTTCGGCTGGTAACACGAAACGGTTCTGGTAATTGTCCTGCTCGGCCTTGGCACTGCGGCGTTGCTCCAGTTTTTTCCGGCGCCAAGCCTTGAAGTTGCCATCGACCCACAAAGACAAAATCACACTATCACGGCTAACACGTTGAAATTCCGAAAGTATGGTCTTTCTGTGCGCCGATTCGCCAATGTGGTGGAACAAGCGCATGCAGAAGATGCTGTCCACCGAGTTATCCGGCAAGTCAATGGCGAACGCTGAAGTTTGCAAAGGGCGTACCCGCGCCACCACTTCTGGCGGTTGCGCGGCACAGGCTGTCTCGATCATCGCCTCGGAGTTGTCGGCACCGATGATCACCCGGTTGGGCTTTTCTGCCAGCAGTGGCCAGAAACGGCCGGCACCGCACGGCAGGTCCAGTACCAGGCCGGGCTCGCCGGCCAATGCCAGGGCGCGACGCGCCAGCTGCTCATCTCGCTTGTGGGAAAGACGTCGCGCCAGGCCATCTTGGTGCTTGAGAAAGTACTCGCGGGCGTGGTCTTTGTCGTACTTCTCGGAAAATTCAAGCTTGATGGGGCTACGCATTGGGCATCTCCTGACTCCAGTGCCGCTCACCTTAGGTAAGCAAGCGTTGGAATCAGGTCATGCCAATGTGAAAAAAATGTCGCGCGCCCTTTAACCTGTTACAACGGATTACTCGGCCATGGCGTCCGGGCCGCCTTGGGCTTTGGTGTTGCTCAGGTCCACCTGGAAGCGGCAACCATGCGGCAGGGTCGATGTGAGGGTGACATGCCAGCCTTGGTCGTCGCAAATGCGTTGCACCAGCGATAGACCCAGGCCCAAGCCTTCGCCACGCCGCTCGTCACCGCGCACGAACGGTTTGAACATCGCCTCGCGCTGCTCTTCGGGGATGCCCACGCCACTGTCCTCCACACTGAAACCGTTGGCCTCCAGGCTCAGCCGGATGTAGCCGCTGTCGGTGTAGTGGGCAGCATTGCGCAACAGGTTACCCATTACCGACTGCAGGAAGGTAGCGTTGTACAGCACCGGGCTGGCGCTGATGCGGCCATCGAAATAGAGGGTCAGGCCCTTCTGCTCGATGGTATCGCGCCACACACCGATGAGTTCGTCGGCCACTTCGCGCAAGGTTGCCCGCGATGCCACCGCGCCTTCGTCACGTTGGGCACGGGCCAGCATGAGGAAGGTCTTGACCAGTTCGCGCATCTCTTCCGTGGCACGCGCTACCCGCTCTACCTGGCTACGCGCGCGGGCGTCGAGGTTGGGGTTCTCCATCAGCAGCTCGCAGGAAGTGGCCAGCACCATCAACGGTGTGCGCAACTCATGGCTGACGTCACTGGTGAACAGCCGTTCACGGGTCAGCGCATCGCGTAAACGGCCCAGGGTATCGTCGAAGGCCACTGCCAACTGGCCGACTTCGTCCGCCGCATAGTCCGGTGCCAGTGGCGGGGCCAGGCCCAGCAGTTGATCGCGATGGCGCACCTGGCGCGCCAGACGGATCACCGGTGCCATTACCCGGCGCGCCACCAGCCAGCCGAGGATGACTGCCAGCACCAGGCTGAGTAAGAAGCCCACCACCACCACCGCGAACAACACGCGCTCGCGTTCTTCGAAGTCGCTCTGGTCCTGCAGCAGCACGTAACGGCGGCCATCGACGATCTCGACCATGGCGTGGTATGACAGCTGGTCGCGGAATACTTCGTGGAAACCCCGGTCAAGGTGGCGCAAGTCCTTGGGCAGTTCGAAGTCGTCACGCCCGCCACTGAAGTAGAACAGCTGGTCGGGGCGCGGCCGGTGGCTCCAGTCGCTGACGCTGTCCATGCGCAGCAGGCGCTGCAGGTCGCCACCCAGCACAGAGGAAATCAGCCGCTCTTCAACCAGGTGCACGGTGGCGACGATGCCGAAGGCGAACGCCCCGGCCACCAGCGCGCTCATCAGGGCAAAGGCGATGATGATGCGCTGGGCAAGGCTTTGCTTAAACTCCATCGCGGCCCTCGGCGAGGCGATAGCCGACGCCATGGACGGTATGCAGCAAGGGTTTTTCGAACGGCTTGTCGATCACCTGGCGCAGCTGGTGTACATGGCTGCGCAGGCTGTCGCTGTCGGGGCAATCGTCGCCCCACAGGGCTTCTTCCAGTACTTCGCGGCGCAGTACGTGCGGGCTTTTCTGCATCAGCACGGCCAACAGCTTGAGGCCCACCGGGTTGAGCTTGAGCAGGCGGCCCTGGCGAGTAACTTCCAGGGTGTCGAGGTCGTAACTGAGGTCGGCCACCTGCAGGGTCCGGCGCCCTCCGCCTTGAGCGCGGCGCAGCACTGCTTCGATGCGCGCCGCCAGCTCAGACAGGGCGAACGGTTTGAGCAGGTAGTCGTCGGCCCCCGAGCGGAAGCCTTGCAAGCGATCATCCAGCTGGTCGCGGGCAGTGAGCATGATCACCGGTGTGTCGCGGCGGGCGTCTTCGCGCAGGCGCTTGCACAGGGTGTAGCCATCGATGCCGGGCAGCATGATGTCGAGCACGATGAGGTCGTAGTGTTCGGTGGCGGCCAGGTGCAGGCCGGACAGGCCATCCTGGGCGCAGTCGACGGTGTAGCCCTTCATGCCCAGGTAGTCGGCCAGGTTGGCCAGAATATCGCGGTTGTCTTCAACCAAAAGAATGCGCATCGGTTTCTCCTGTGCGGCGCTTCTCGCAGTGGTGCGCGGCAGGCGCAGCTTAAGGCCTATGCTTGCACGGTGCCAGCCCCCCGGAAAATTCACCCCACTTGACGGTTTTTTCACTGATCCTTCACGGACACAGGATAGCGGGCAGCCGACAATGCCCGATCTTTTTCGTGCCCTGGAGCCACCATGCAGCAACGAACCCGCCCTCGCCCTATCAATTTCTGGCTGTATCTGGGCGTCCCCTTGGCGACCGCGCTGGTCTTGATTCTGCTGGAGCTGACGTCAGTCGACATGGACGTGGCCAACCTGTTTTTCGACCCCGCTGCCGGGCAGTTCATCGGCCGCCACAGCTATTGGCTGGAAAACATCCTGCACGACCGGGTCAAGCAGGTGGTGATCTTGCTGGGGGTGATCTCGCTGCTCACCTTTGCTGGCAGTTTCTTCTGGAAGCGCCTGTTCGGCTGGCGCCGCGAGCTGGGCTGCCTGGTGCTGGCACTGGGCCTGTCAACGGCGTTTGTCACGCCGTTGAAGAAGGTGACCCAGGTACAGTGCCCGTGGAGCCTGACCCAGTTTGGCGGCACGGAAACCTACAGCAAGTTGCTGGAACCGCGGCCTGCTACCGACAAGCCTGGCCTGTGCTGGCCGGGTGGGCATGCGGCGACCGGGTTCTGCCTGTTCGGCCTGTTCTTCATGCTGCGTGATCGCAAGCCGCGGTTGGCGCGGGCAGCATTTGTGGTGGCTTTGCTGGCCGGTTCGGTACTCGGCGTAGGGAGGATGATGCAGGGGGCGCACTTCCTGTCGCATAACGTGTGGACGGCGGTGTTCTGCTGGTTGATCGGGTTGGGGTCGTATTACCTGGTTCTGTATCGGCGTGGAGTGGTGGAAGCGCCAGCTGTCGAACGTAGCGTCGCCTGACACTGGGGCCGCTTTGCGGCCCCAATGGCCCCAACAGGAAAAAGAAAAGCCCCGGTTCTCACGAACCGGGGCCTTTTTGATGGTGCAGGGGGTGAGGCTGGCTTACATCATGCCGCCCATGCCACCCATGCCGCCCATGTCAGGCATGCCAGCAGCTGGCTTGTCTTCTGGCAGGTCAGCAACCATGGCTTCGGTGGTGATCATCAGACCGCCAATCGAAGCAGCAGCTTGCAGGGCCGAACGGGTGACCTTGGCTGGGTCCAGGATGCCCATCTCGATCATGTCGCCGTATTCGCCGGTAGCAGCGTTGTAACCGAAGTTACCCGAACCTTGCTTGACCTTGTCGGCCACAACGCTTGGCTCGTCGCCGGCGTTGGCAGTGATCTGACGCAGCGGGGCTTCAACAGCGCGACGCAGCAGGGCGATACCGACGTTCTGGTCTTCGTTGTCGCCTTTCAGGTCGGCAATGGCCGCCAGGGCGCGAACCAGGGCAACACCACCGCCAGGCACCACGCCTTCTTCAACGGCTGCACGGGTAGCGTGCAGGGCGTCTTCAACGCGGGCTTTCTTCTCTTTCATTTCAACTTCGGTGCCAGCACCGACCTTGATCACGGCAACACCGCCAGCCAGCTTGGCCAGACGCTCTTGCAGCTTCTCACGGTCGTAGTCCGACGAGGTTTCTTCGATCTGGGCACGGATCTGCTTGACGCGTGCTTCGATCTCGGTGTCGGCGCCAGCGCCGTCGATGATGGTGGTGTTTTCCTTGGACAGGATCACGCGCTTGGCGTTACCCAGGTGCTCCAGGGTAGCGGTTTCCAGGGACAGGCCGATTTCTTCGGAGATGACCTGGCCGCCAGTCAGGACAGCGATGTCCTGCAGCATGGCCTTGCGACGGTCGCCAAAGCCTGGGGCCTTGACCGCAGCAACCTTGACGATGCCGCGCATGTTGTTGACTACCAGGGTAGCCAGCGCTTCGCCTTCAACGTCCTCGGCAACGATCAGCAGTGGGCGACCGGCCTTGGCAACGGCTTCCAGCACTGGCAGCAGCTCACGGATGTTGGAGATCTTCTTGTCGACCAGCAGCAGCAGCGGGCCTTCCAGCTCGGCAACCATGGTGTCCGGCTTGTTGACGAAGTATGGCGACAGGTAGCCACGGTCGAACTGCATGCCTTCTACGACGGACAGTTCGTTTTCCAGGCCCGAGCCTTCTTCAACGGTGATCACACCTTCTTTACCGACTTTTTCCATGGCTTCGGCGATGATTTCACCGATGGAGTTGTCGGAGTTGGCGGAGATGGTACCCACCTGGGCGATGGCCTTGGAGTCGGCGCATGGCTTGGACAGGTTCTTCAGCTCGGCAACAACGGCAGCAGTGGCCTTGTCGATACCGCGCTTCAGGTCCATCGGGTTCATGCCGGCAGCGACGGCTTTCAGGCCTTCGTTGACGATGGCCTGAGCCAGAACGGTAGCGGTGGTGGTGCCGTCACCGGCAGCATCGTTGGCCTTGGAAGCAACTTCCTTGACCAGCTGGGCGCCCATGTTTTCGAAGGCGTCTTTCAGCTCGATTTCTTTGGCGACGGAAACGCCGTCCTTGGTGATGGTTGGCGCGCCGAAGCTCTTGGCCAATACCACGTTACGGCCTTTCGGGCCCAGGGTCGCTTTTACCGCGTCAGCCAGAACGTTGACACCAACCAGCATTTTCTTACGAGCGGAATCGCCGAATTTTACGTCTTTAGCAGCCATGATCGTTTAATCCTTGGAATTCTTTGGAGTAACGGGAAGTCGGGGAAATCAGCCTTCGATAACGGCGAGGATTTCGTTCTCGGCCATGACCAGCAGGTCTTCGCCATCGACTTTCACGGTGTTGCTGCCCGAGTAAGGGCCGAAAACCACTTTGTCACCCACTTTCACGGCCAGCGCGCGAACTTCGCCGTTGTCCAGGATGCGACCAGTGCCGACGGCAACGACTTCGCCGCGGTTTGGTTTTTCAGCGGCCGAACCCGGCAGGACGATACCGCCAGCGGTTTTCGATTCTTCTTCGCTGCGACGGATAACGACGCGGTCATGCAGAGGACGAAGCTTCATTGTCGATCTCTCCCAAATTGTGGTTTTCATCGGCCGGTGTCGACACCGGCGGGTTGATGCTGTCCGGCGTTGCCGGGAGGTGGCCCGCATTGGGCGAACCACCTGAGTCATGTCTGGCGTTGCCACCAGAAACCTTGCGGTGACCACATACATGAGGCCGCCATATTCAATTACAAGGCTTGATATACAAAATTTTTCTTGAGGCTGAAAAACACCGGGGCCGCGTGTGCGGCCCCGGGGGTATCACTTGTCGCGGCGCTCGTACTCGCCTTCGATCACGTTCGGCCGGTGGCCACCGTCACGCGGCTGCGCCTGGAACGGGTCGTCCTGAAACGCACGCTGGCGCATGGCCTGGGCCTCGGCACGCTCGCGCATCTTGCGCGCAGCCAGATGGCGGGTGAACGGCAGCAGGCACAGCAGGCCCAGCACGTCGCTGATGAAACCCGGCAGCAGCAGCAGGCCACCACCCACGGCCAACATCATGCCCTGGAACATGTCCTCGGCAGGCAGCTCGCCGCGTTGCAGGCTTTCACGGGCACGCAGTGCGGTGGCCAGGCCGGCCACGCGCATCACCAGCACACCCAGGGCGGAGCCGGCGATGATCAGCAGCAGCGCCGGGAAGAACCCGATGGCCGCGCTGACCTTCACGAAGACGAACAGCTCCAGCACGGGAAACAGCAGAAGCAACAGTAGAAAAGCACGCATCAAAGCATTCCTCGTCGGAAGAGAACCTTCCTGTAGGACCTACAGATGGATGCGGGTGCTCGCTTTTTCAACCCTCTGCCTGCTCCACAGCCGGCCACTGGTCCGCGCGCGCCAGCAGCACCAAGGCTTCGCGGACTTGTGTCGGCGTGTTGCAAGTACTTGGGAACGGCAACCAGTGCACCGCCTGGCCGATGCGCAAGTGCATGCCTTCGCTGTCTACCCCCACCATCTGCGCCGGGGTATGGCGTGGCAGGTCGGTCAGCTCCACGTAGTGGGCGATGGCATTGGCGTGGTCACTGTTCATGTGCTCGACCATGCTCGACTCGGCCTTGCCGGCGAACGGGTTGGCCAAGGTTACCTGGTCGAGCCAGTGGATCGCGCCGAAGCCGCCAATGTAGCGATGGCGCACCGGCTGCAGGACCCAGAAGTCGAAATCGTGAGCCTTGTGATAGTTGGCAGCGTTCGGGAAATAGCGGTAATAGCGTTCGGCAGCCGCCTCGACAGCCGCTTCGTCGACCAACTTGTGCGCCTCGGCCATCACGGTCAGACGCCCCACAGCCTGCACATCTTCGGCCTCGCGCTCACCTACCAGCAGCGAGCACTTGGGGTCTTTCTGCAGGTTGTGGGTGTGCTGAGCGATGCGGCTGATGAGAATCAATGGATTGCCGTGGGCGTCCAGGCAGTACGGCACGACCGAACCAAAGGGGAAACCGGGCATCGACTTGGAATGGGTCGAGAGCACGCCACGGTACTCTTTGAGGAGCAGTTCCCGGGCGGGGCGGAGGGCGTTGGTACTCACTTGGGGATGGCTCCTGGCAACGGACTGGATGGGGACAAGATAAGCATTATCAGTTTCAGTGCCAATGGGGCTGCTGCGCAGCCCAATCGCCCCCGAAGATTTACCAGGTCACGCCGAAGCCTGCGGTATAGCGGGTCTTGTCCAGATCACTGTCGCGGGTGCCGGTGATGATGTCCTTCTCCGCCTTGAGGTTGAGCGAGGCCCATTCGGTAACTTTGTAGCGCAAGCCAACTTCGGCATCCAGCGAGTAATCGGCCACGCCCCCCAGCGGCTTGGCAAATTCGCCGTTGGTGAACAGTTGCACGTTCTTGCCGATCAGGTAGCGGGTGTAGTCCCACTTCACCGCCGCAGAGTAGAAGTTGTCCTTGGCGCCGTCCTGGTATTCGAAGTCGGTGCGGTTGATCAACGAACCCAGCGAGAATGCGCCCAGCTCGTTGTCCCAGAACTGATAACCCGGGCCGGTACCGACCGTGCGCTGGCGGGCCAGGTCTTCGATACGGTCTCGCTTGTACTCCGCTCGGCCCTGCCAGAACCACTTCTCGGTCATGAAGCGGTCCAGCGCGTACTCGGCGCTCCAGTTATCGGTGGTGGTGACGTCGTCCTTGCTCTCGCGGTTGTATTCGCCTTCGGCGTTGTGCCGCCAGCGGCCGTGGCGGGCGGTGGTCTTGAAGCCGACATCGTAATCGTCGGTGTCGTTCTCGGCGCGCTTGTAATCCAGGGCAACGTCCACGTTGCCCTTCCACACGAAGTCTTCGACCAGCGGCCTGGGCTTCATGATCTGCTCGATGCTGGCCAGTTCCACGGTCTTGGGCGCTTCGCCATTGGCCAAGGTGACTTTGCCAGGCTCGGCCGCTTTCAGCGACTTGGCCTTTTCCCCGGTGTAGGCGTCCTGCTTGACCAGCATCTCCTGGTCACTCTCCAGGGTCTGGACCTCTTTCCAGTCCAGCGCGATGGACCCGCCATAAGGGGTTTCCAGCAGCAGCTTGCCGCCGTCGAACACTTTGATCTTGCCGCTGAGGCGGTCACCGTTCTTCATCCACACGGTGTCGGCGAACACCGGGGCGGCGCACACGGAAGCAGCTAGCAAGCACAACAGGGATCTAGAATACATAAGCGGACTACGGGTTCGATTTGACGAAAAAAGCCGGGCATTATCCAGATACCGACGACCAGAGCAAGGACAGACCAAGCGTATGCCGTTGAGTTCAACTCTCATTTGCCGGACCACCTGTCCGGTTTCATCTGCAGCCCAACGGGGGCGTGATGTCTGATGGAGATCAGCCTGCGCTCGAATCCGCCGAGGGCCGACGAACGGCGCTATATTCAGTGCTGGGCCAGGTGCCTTCCGGCAAGGTGGTGAGCTATGGCCAACTGGCCGAGCTGGCGGGCCTTGGCCGTGCAGCACGGTGGGTCGGGCGCACCCTCGGGCAGTTGCCTGCGGACACCCGCCTGCCCTGGCACCGGGTGCTCGGCGCAGGCGGCCGGCTGAGCCTGGCATTGGGTACCCCGTCAGGGGATGAACAACGGGCGCGATTACGCGCGGAAGGTGTGAATGTAACCAACAATCGTGTGGATATGACGCGCCATGGCTGGCGCCCAATGGAGCACAGCGGTTAGAGTGCGCGCTTTGTTTTCGCAAACTTGAGGCAGATGTTGGCCCATGCCCCGTAAAACCTGGCGCGCTGCGCTTGCTGCCTATGCCAGCCCGTCAACCTTGGTACTTTTGCTGCTTGGCTTTGCCGCCGGCCTGCCCTACATGCTGGTGTTCTCCACCCTGTCCGTGTGGTTGCGCGAAGCCGGTGTTGCCCGCGAGACCATCGGCTACGCCAGCCTGATCGGCCTGGCCTACGCCTTCAAGTGGGTGTGGTCACCGCTGCTCGACCAATGGCGCCTGCCCCTGTTGGGTGGCCTGGGTCGACGTCGTTCGTGGCTGCTGTTGTCGCAAGCGCTGGTGGTCATCGGCCTGGTCGGCATGAGCCTGTGCGACCCGCAACAGCACCTGTCGTGGCTGATCGCCATGGCCGTGCTGGTGGCCTTCGCATCGGCTACCCAGGACATTGCTGTCGACGCCTACCGCCTGGAAATCGCTGACGATCAACGCCAGGCCGCGCTAGCTGCCAGTTACATGGCTGGCTACCGGGTGGCCGCCCTGCTCGCCACGGCCGGCGCCCTGTTCTTCGCCGAGTGGTTCGGCTCCACCGGTTTCAGCTACCTGCACAAGGCCTGGGCCGGCACCTATGTGATGTTCGGGGTCATGATGCTGCCCGCCCTGTTCACGACCCTGGTCATGCGCGAACCGCCGGTGCCCTTGCGCACCCAGCTGTCGGCAGCGCGCTACGGCTTGGTGCACCAGATGGCCTCAGTGTTCGTGCTGATCATCCTGCTGGTGTCGGTACCGGCCAGCTTTACCCAGATGTTCAATACCGGCTGGTCCAGCGTCATTTCCGGTGATGCCACGCCGCTTGACCTGCTATTGGAAGACCGTGCGTTCCTGCGCCTGATCCTTTATGTACTGCTGACCTGGGCGTGCTTGTCGAGCCTTGGCCGTCGCGGCTTGGCCCCGGTGCTGACGCCAGTCAACGACTTCATCACCCGCTACCGCTGGCAGGCGCTGCTGCTGCTCGGCCTGATCGCCACCTATCGCATGTCGGACACGGTGATGGGTGTGATGGCCAACGTGTTTTACATCGACATGGGCTTCACCAAGGACCAGATCGCCAGCGTCAGCAAGATCTTCGGCCTGATCATGACCCTGGTCGGCGCCGGGGTCGGCGGGCTGCTGATCGTGCGCTTCGGCATCATGCCGATCCTGTTCATCGGCGGCGTAGCTTCGGCCGGCACCAACATCCTGTTCCTGATGCTGGCCGACATGGGCCCGAACCTGGAAATGCTGGTGGTGACCATCTCGCTGGACAACTTCAGCTCCGGCATGGCCACGTCGGCCTTCGTCGCCTACCTGTCGAGCCTGACCAACCTGAAGTTCTCGGCGACCCAGTACGCGCTGCTCAGTTCGATCATGCTGTTGTTGCCAAGGTTGATCGGCGGGTATTCGGGGGTCATGGTCGAGAAGTTTGGTTACCACGACTTCTTCCTGATTACCGCATTGCTGGGTGTGCCTACGCTGATCCTGATTGCCCTGCAGTGGCGCCAGGAGGCTGGGCGGGGGACGCCGGTGGCAGAGGAAAACTCGGCGGCCGAGCGGCCCTGAAAGAACTCTATTGCCTGTACCGGCCTCTTCGCGGGCAAGCCCGCGAAGAGGCCGGTACAGGCAATAAAGATTACTGAGCGACAGCCCCTTCCCCAGGCCGCCCGCCTACGACAAACCACAGCGGCCACAGCGCCAACGCCCCCGCCACACCCGCCGCCAAGGCAAAGTGCAGCAAGCTGGCCCCGGCGCCGATCATGGCCAGCACTGCCCCGCCCAAGCCCAGCAAGGCAATGGTGATCATCCCCAGCATGGCCGACACCAGGCCCTTGCTCTGCTCGCTGGAGAACAACGTCATGCGGTACAGCACGGCGTTGGCTACACCCAACCCCAGCGCGTACAGCGACATGCCCGCCACCACGCTGGTCACGCTTGGCCAGTACCAGGTCGCGAGCACCATCAGGCTCAGGCCGGCCAGATAAGGCCACAGCGCGCCTCGCACCAGGGCCGGCAGCGGGTAGCGGTCGGCGATGCGGTTGATGATCAGGTTGCCCAGGATCAGCCCGCCAAATACCGGCAGCTGCCACAAGGCGTATTCCATTGTGCTCAGCCCCTCATCGTGAATCAGCAGCACCGGCGACAGGCCGATCCAGCCAATCAGCGGCAAACCGACCAGCCCCAGGGCAGCACTGCCGGCAACGAAACGGAGGTTGGCCAACAACTGGCCATAACCGGCCAGCAACGGCAGCAGGTGAATCGGCGTAAATGCCAGGCGAGAACCGTCACGGCGCTCCACACCCAGCGTTTCCGGCATCAACCGGTACAACAGCACCCAGGCCAGCACCGCACCGATGGCAAAGGCCACGAACAGCCAGCGCCAATCCAGCCACTGCAGCAGCAAGGTACCCACCAGCGGCCCGAGCAACGGCGACAGCAAGGCGATGTTGGCCAGCAGGGCCATCATGCGCACCGCATCAGCCTCGCTGAACGCTTCGTTCAAGGCCGGGTAGCTGACCGTGACCACGAAGCCCAGGCCGATGCCCTGCAACAGGCGCAACAGGTTGAACAGGCCGATGTCGTGGACCCAGAACGTGGCCAGGCAGGCCAGGCCGAAGCACGCGCAGCCAGCCAGCAACAGCGGGCGCCGGCCATAACGGTCGGCCAGCGGGCCGATCAGCCATTGCAGCACCACGCCCCCCAGCAGGTACAGATTGAGGGCATGGGGGATGTATTCGGGGCTGGCGTTCAGGTCGCCCACCACCACCGGCATGGCCGGCATGACTGCGTCGCTGGCCAGGTAGGTCAGCAGCTCGAACAGGGCCAGAGTGAGGCCGAACAACAAGGCGCGCAGGGGGGTGATGTAGAGCAGTGGTTTCATGATCGCGTATCGGGTGTGGCAGGAGGGGTAAGGCTATATGCCAGAAATGGCGCGATATTGCTGTGAACAAGTGTAAAAACCGGGGCCTTGCGCCCCGGTTTCAATGAGGTGTCACTGCGTTGCAGTCTCCTGCACCACGCGAATCACCCGCTGCGGGAACGGAATATCGATCCCTTCAGCCTTCAGCCGGTCACGCGCATGCTCGTTGAGCATGAACATTACATCCCAGTAATCGGCGGTCTTGACCCACAGGCGCAACGACACGGTGATCGAGCTGTCGCCCAGGGTGGAAATCACCGCCTGCGGTGCCGGGTCGGACAACACGCGGGGGTCCTGCGCCAGCTCCAGCAACACATTGCGGGCCTTTTGCAGGTCGGCCTCGTAGTCCACGCCCACATCGAACACCACCTTGCGCGTCGGCTGGCGGTTGGTGTTGGTGATGATGCCGTTGGACAGGCTGCCGTTGGGCATGATCACTGTCTTGTTGTCACCGGTGCGCAGCACGGTGTGGAAGATCTGGATGCTGTCGACCGTACCGGCCACACCCTGCGCCTCGATCCAGTCACCGATGCGGAACGGGCGGAACATCAGGATCAACACCCCACCCGCGAAGTTTGCCAGGCTACCCTGCAGCGCCAGGCCGATCGCCAGGCCTGCGGCACCGATAGCGGCGACAAACGAGGTGGTCTCGATGCCGATCATCGATGCCACGCTGACGAACAGCAGCACCTTCAGCACAATGTTCGACAAAGTGCTGATAAACCCTTGCAGGGCCGCATCGGCGCGCAACCCGGCCAGCTTGCCCAAGCGCGTGCTGACCCGGTTGATCAGCCACCAGCCAATGGCCAGTGTCAGCAGCGCCAACAGCAGGCGGCTGCCGTATTGCATGATCAACGGGATCCACGTCTGGGACTGGCGGACGAGCTGATCGACTTCAGCGTTCAAATCCATATTCATCTCCTGATGCCTGAAGGCATGTACACGGTAAAACCGGCCGCAACCCGCAACGCGGCCATGGAACCGATGGACATCATTTGGCCATCGGGGTTCCGGGCATTACCTGCATCAGTCGCGGAAGTTGTTGAACTGCAGCGGCATGTCGAATTCCTTGGTGCGCAGCAGGGCGATGGCTTCCTGCAGGTCGTCACGCTTCTTGCCGGTCACGCGCACTTGCTCGCCCTGGATGGCGGCCTGCACCTTCAGCTTGCCATCCTTGATGGTGGCAACGATCTTCTTGGCCAGGTCCTTGTCGATGCCTTCGCGGAACTTGGCTTCCTGTTTCTTTTCCTTGCCGGAGGCGTACGGGTCTTTGGTTTCCAGGCATTTCACGTCGATCTTGCGCTTGACCAGCGCCAGGCGCAGGATTTCCAGCATGGCTTCGAGCTGGAATTCTTCCTCGGCGGTGAGCATCACGGTCTGCTCTTTGTCCTTGAACTCGAAGGTGCCCTTGCCCTTGAGGTCGTAGCGGCGGTCCAGGTCCTTGATGGCGTTGTCGACCGCGTTCTGCACTTCGTGCTTGTCCAGTTCCGATACCACGTCGAACGAAGGCATGGTTGTTCTCCCAAAATAAAAGCGCGCTCAGGCTGACGATGGAGCGCGCTGGGTTTGACGGTTAAAATGCGGGCTCATTATAACGGGTTGCGAAACGCATATGAGCAGCACCTGGCATATTCTCGGCGCCGGCAGCCTGGGCAGCCTCTGGGCCTGCCGCCTGGCGCGCGCAGGCAAAGCTGTGCGCCTGATCCTGCGGGACGGTCAACGGCTGCAGGCCTACCAGCAAACCGGCGGCCTGACCTTGGTTGAACAGGACCAGCACCACCACTACGCCATTCCCGCCGAAACCGCGCAGGCGCAAGGCCCCATCCACCGCCTGCTGGTGGCCTGCAAGGCCTACGATGCCGCCCCGGCCATTGCCGGTGTGGCACACAGGCTGGCCGAGGGTGCCGACGTGGTGTTGCTGCAGAACGGCCTGGGCAGCCAGGACGACGTGGCCGACCTGGTGCCCCATGCACGCTGCATCTTCGCGTCCAGCACCGAAGGGGCGTTCCGCGAAGGCGACTGGCAGGTACGCTTTGCCGGCCATGGTTTCAACTGGCTGGGTGACCCGCGCCACCCGACCCTCCCCGCCTGGTTCGATGACCTGCATGACGCCGGCATCCCCGCTGAATGGACCGTGGACATCCTTACCCGCCTGTGGCGCAAACTCGCGCTCAACTGCGCCATCAACCCGCTGACCGTGCTGCACGACTGCCAGAACGGCGGGCTGCTGGGGCACCTGAGCGAAGTTGACGCGCTGTGTACCGAACTGGCCGAATTACTGCGCCGCTGCGGCCAACCGCAAGCAGCAGTCGAGCTGGACGAGGAAGTGCAACGGGTGATCCTCGCCACCGCAGCCAACTACTCTTCCATGTACCAGGACGTGCGCGCCGGCCGACGCACCGAGGTGCATTACCTGCTCGGCCATGCCTGCCGCGCAGCCGGGCGCCATGGCCTGCAATTGCCGCAGCTTGAACACTTGCGGCAGCGCCTGGTCGATAACTTGCGCACACGTGGCTTGCCCTGCGACTGATGCGGCCCTTCAACCGGATACGGACATTGCCTAGCCCATGACCTTGCGCCAACGCCTGGAAAACCTCCCGGTCGGGCAGAAGCTGCTGGCGGCCCTGCTGGTATTGCTGGTGACCATCCTGCTGGTGGCCAACCTCACCTTCATCAGTGCCGCCTACTGGATCACCCAGGAGAGCATGGCCCCGCAGGCGCTGCAGACTATCGGGCGGCTGGTGGCCAACCCGCAGCTTGCCTCCCGCGCGGGTGACACCGCAGAAACCGCCAACGCCCTGCTCAAGGAGCTGGACAGCTATACGCCATTACGTGCGGCCGCCGTCTACGGTGGCGATGGCCGCATGCTGGCGCAATTGCAGCATGGCGATCCGCTAACCCTGCCCAAGCGTTTTCGCAACATCGACGGCTGGCGCCTGATGGAGTTTCGCAGCACCCAGCTGATCCGCATCCCGCGCGACGCCAACCCGCCGGCGCACCTGCTGCTGGTGGCCAGCAGCGAGCTGCCCACCGCCTTCTACACCGGCACCCTCAGCGCCAGCCTGGGCATCCTGGTGTTCAGTATCCTGCTGTGGATCGTCATCGCCCGGCAGATCAAGCGCCTGATTACCCAGCCGATCAACCAGCTTGAAGAGCTCAGCCGCCAGGTCACCCGCGAAGAAAGCTACGCCCTGCGCGCCCGGCGCGGCAACGACGATGAAATCGGCAGCCTGGCCGATGCCTTCAACACCATGCTGTCACGCATCGAAGCCCGCGAGCAGCAGCTCAAGCGCGCCCGCGACGAGTTCCAGGATGCCTATGACCAGGCCCAGGGCCTGGCCGAGGAAACCCGCCACACCAACCGCAAGCTGGAGCTGGAAGTACAGGTACGCAGCAAGATCGAGAAAAAGCTCACGGGCTTCCAGAATTACCTCAACAGCATCATCGACTCGATGCCCTCGGCGCTGATCGCCCTCGACGAACAGCTCTACGTGACGCAGTGGAACCACGAAGCCACGGTACTCTCCGGCACACCACTGGACGAAGCGCTGAACCAACCGGTATTCATCGCCTTCGAACCGCTCAAGCCATTCCTTCCGCAACTGAAGGAAACGGTCGAGAAGCACCGGGTGGCAAAGATCGAGCGGGTCACCTGGCCCAAGGGCGACGACCTTCGCCACTACGCCCTGACCTTCTACCCGCTGACCGGCGGCGGCGGGCGCGGCGTGGTGATTCGCATCGACGACATCACCCAGCGGCTTTCGCTGGAAGAGATGATGGTGCAGTCGGAGAAAATGCTTTCAGTCGGTGGCCTGGCTGCCGGCATGGCCCACGAGATCAACAACCCGCTGGGTGCCATTCTGCACAACGTGCAGAACATCCGCCGGCGCCTGTCACCGGAGCTGCCGCGCAACCAGGAACAGGCCGAAGAGCTGGGTATCGACCTGCCAACGGTCAACCGTTACCTGGCCAGCCGCGAAGTGCCGCAATTGCTGGACGGTATCCAGCAGGCTGGCGCGCGAGCCGCCAAGATCGTCACGCACATGCTCAGTTTCAGCCGCCGCAGCAACCGCCAGCTGGTGCCGTGCGACCTGCCGGCCCTGATCGACCAGGCGGTGGAAATTGCCAGCAACGACTTCGACCTCACCATCGGTTTCGACTTCAAGGGCCAGGCCATCGTGCGCCAGTTTGACCCCACACTGGGTCCGGTGCCGTGCACGGCCAACGAACTGGAGCAGGTACTGCTCAACCTGCTGAAAAACGCGGCCCAGGCCATCCACCTGCGCCCTCAGCCGAGTGAACCCGGGCGTATAACCCTGCGCACGCGGCTGAATCCGCCTTGGGCGGAAATTCAAGTCGAGGACAACGGCGTCGGCATGCCCGAGGCGGTGCGCAAGCGCACCTTCGAGCCGTTTTTCACCACCAAGGAAATTGGCCAGGGCACCGGGTTGGGCCTGTCGGTCTCGTACTTCATCATCACCAATAACCATAAGGGGCAGATGGAAGTGCAGTCCACGCCCGGCCAGGGCACCTGCTTTACCCTGCGCCTGCCCCTCGGCCAGCCGGCGGCGCCGGCCAATACGGAGAAGTGACATGGGCTACCGCCTGTCGAAGATCTACACCCGCACCGGCGACAAGGGCGAAACCGGCCTGGGCGACGGTCGCCGGGTACCCAAGGACCACCCGCGGATCGAGGCGATTGGCGAGGTGGACAGCCTGAACAGCCAGTTGGGCGTACTGCTGGCGGGGTTGGTCGAGCAAGGGCTGGATGAGGTGAGCGCCGTGCTGGCGCCGTGTCAGCACCGCTTGTTCGACCTTGGGGGCGAGTTGGCAATGCCGAGTTACCAGGCGTTGAACCTGGCGGAGGTCGAGCGGCTGGAGGCGGCTATCGATGTGTGGAATGAGGAGCTGGGGCCGTTGAAGAACTTCATACTGCCCAGTGGTTCGGCATTGGTCGCTCAGGCGCACGTATGCAGGTGTCTGGCACGCAGTACGGAGCGACGGTGTCAGCAGCTGAATGCGGTGGAGCCACTGGAGGGCGTCGGCTTGGCGTATATCAACCGGCTTTCGGATCTTCTGTTTGTGGCGGCCCGGATCATTGGGCGGCGGCAGGGCATTGCTGAAGTGCTGTGGCAACCTGCCGAGAAGCCTCAGAGCTGATATTGCCGGGGCTGCTTTGCAGCCCCAATTGCTCAGATTTCAGGCCAGAACGCCCGGATCCCGGCCACACCTTGTGCACCGGCTTCCCAAGCCTGCTCGCGTTCACCGGGCCCTACCCCACCCAGCAGGTAGACAGGCTTGTTGAACCCGGCGATCAACCGCTGCGCCTCATCCCAGCCCAACGGCACCGCCTCGGGATGAGTCTGGGTCGCCTGCACGGGCGACAGGGTGACGAAGTCCACGCCCATCTGCTCCGCCAGCGCCAGCTCCTCAGCGCTGTGGCACGACGCTGCCAGCCAACGTTCTTTGGGGAATGGCCGGCCCTTGGCCGCGTACTTGCGCAACTGCGCCGCCGTCAGGTGCCAACCCGCCGAGGGGAAGTCACCCAGCCACTCCAGCGGCCCCTTGAGCATCAGCTGTGCCTTACCCGCACACAGCCCTACCGCATCCACCGCCACATCGCGGTACTTGGGGTCGTACATGTCCGGGGCACGCAGCTGGATCAGCCGAATACCGCTGGCCACCGCCTTCTGGATGCCCTTGAGCATCTGCGGCACTTCCAGGCCATCCGGGGTAATCAGGTATTGGTCCGGCAGGCGCGCAGCGGCAACGATCGGCTTGTTGGCCTCCGGGAATTCGTACTGCGGCAAGTCGCGCGGGGCCACCCATTCCAGCGGCTGCCCTTCGGCGCCATGGGGTTCGCCGGTGAACGCGTCGACCTCGCGCACGTCCAGCAGCACCTGCTTGTCCGGGTAATCATGGCTGACCTTGATCAGCGCACGCGAACGGGTCACCTCGATGCCCAGTTCCTCGCGCAGCTCACGGGCCAGCGCCGCTTCCACGCTTTCGCCCGGTTCTACCTTGCCGCCGGGAAACTCCCACAGGCCGCCCTGGTGCTGGGTATCCGCCCGGCGTGCGATCAGAATACGGCCGTCATTGCCGCGAATCACGGCAGCTACTACATGAATCCGTTTCACCCTTCACGCTCCGCCAGGCCTGCCTGCTGCCAAGCCTTGAAGGCTGGCCACTGATAAATGGTCTCGATGTAGGCGGCCGCCTCTGCTGGCACCGCCACGCGGTAGGTGCGTAGGCGTACGGCCACCGGGGCGAAGAAAGCATCGACCAGGCTCGGCTTGCCGAACAGGAACGGGCCGTTGTCCTTGGCCACCACGCGGCATTCGGACCAAAGCGCGACGATACGGTCGATGTCGACTTGCACGTCCAGTGGCACTTCGTCCAGGGCCCTGTCACGCGACAAGTCGAACGGCATGGCGCCGCGCAGGGCAAAGAAGCCGCTGTGCATCTGCGCGCAGGCAGAGCGGGCCTGGGCACGGGCAGCGACATCGGCAGGCCACAGTTGCGCGTCAGGGTGCTGTTCGTTGAGGTATTCGCCTATCGCCAGGGAGTCGGCGATCACACCGTGCTCGGTCTTGAGCAGCGGTACCTTGCCAGTGGCGGAGAATGCGAGGATGCGCTGACGGGTGTCAGGCTGGTTGAGTTTGATCAGGGTTTCTTCGTAGGGCACGCCAGCCAGCTCGAGGGCCAGGGCGCCACGCAGCGACCAGGAGGAATACAGCTTGTCGCCGATGATCAGGTGATAGCTCATGGTTCGGCTCCATCAGGTTTGTATTGCAAAACCCGCAGGCTGCTATGCAGCCTTTCGCGGGCAAGCCCGCTCCTACAGGGATCGCACCGCCCCTACAGGCAGTGCAAAACCTGTGGGAGCGGGCTTGCCCGCGAAGGGGCCTTAGGATCAGTACATCAAGTACGGTACTCGGCGTTGATCTTCACGTATTCGTGGGACAGGTCGGTGGTCCAGATGGTTTCGCTGCACGCACCACGGCCCAGCTCGATACGAATGGTGATCTCTTCCTGGGCCATCACTGCCGAACCTTGCGCTTCGGTGTAGCTTGGGCTGCGGCCGCCCTGGCTGGCGATGCACACGCTGTCCAGGTACACGTCGATCAGGCTCACATCCAGCTCCGGCACGCCTGCACGGCCAACAGCCGCGAGGATACGGCCCCAGTTCGGGTCGGAGGCGAACAGTGCAGTCTTGATCAGCGGCGAGTGGGCCACGGCGTAGCCGACGTCCAGGCATTCCTGGTGGTTGCCACCGCCGTTGACCTGCACGGTCACGAACTTGGTAGCACCTTCGCCGTCACGAACGATGGCCTGGGCCACCTCCATGCACACTTCGAACACCGCCTTTTTCAGCGCTTCGAACAGCGCGCCGCTGGCTTCGGTGACTTCTGGCAGGTTGGCCTTGCCGGTGGCGATCAGCATGCAGCAGTCGTTGGTCGAGGTGTCGCCGTCGATGGTGATGCGGTTGAACGACTTGTTGGCGCCGTCCAGCATCAGGTCCTTGAGCACCGCCGGAGCAACCTTGGCGTCGGTGGCGATGTAACCGAGCATGGTGGCCATGTTCGGGCGGATCATGCCTGCACCCTTGCTGATACCGGTGACAGTCACGGTCACGCCATCGTGCTGGAACTGGCGGCTGGCCCCCTTGGGCAGGGTGTCGGTGGTCATGATGCCGGTGGCGGCTTCAGCCCAGTGGTTTTCCGACAGGTTGTCGAGGGCGGCCTGCAGTGCACCTTCGATCTTCTCGACCGGCAGCGGCTCACCGATCACGCCGGTGGAGAACGGCAGTACCGACTCGGCCGGCACGCCAGCCAGCGCGGCCAGCTTGGCGCAGGTACGCTCGGCAGCCGCCAGGCCTGGCGCGCCGGTACCGGCGTTGGCATTACCGGTATTGGTCAGCAGGTAACGCACGGTGCCCTGTACACGCTGCTTGGACAGGATCACCGGCGCTGCGCAGAACGCGTTGAGGGTGAACACACCGGCCACGCTGGAGCCTTCGGCACAGCGCATCACCACCACGTCCTTGCGCCCAGGGCGCTTGATGCCTGCAGAAGCGATGCCGAGTTCAAAACCCGGAACCGGGTGCAGGGTGGGCAAAGGACCAAGACCAACAGCCATTAGAGCGCTCCTAGAAAACGGTGAATATGGAAAAAGGGGGCCGCAATGCGGCCCCCAGGGTTGTCACGATACAGCAATCAGGTCAGATCACTCGATCTGGCCATGGCAATGCTTGAACTTCTTGCCCGAACCACACCAGCACGGCTCGTTACGGCCCAGCTTCTGGTCATTGCGCACCGGCGCCGAGGCTACTGCCACTTCGGCACCTTCTTCGCTCAGTTGCTCGCTTTCCAGGCCCGGTGCAGCGGCATGCTGAAACTGCATGCGGCTGGCCAGTTCCTCGGCCTCGCGGCGCAGACGGGCTTCTTCCTCGGCCGGGTCTTCGCGGCGAACCTGAACGTGCGACAGCACGCGGATGGTGTCGCGCTTGATCGACTCGAGCAGCTCCTGGAACAGGGTGAACGACTCGCGCTTGTATTCCTGCTTCGGGTTCTTCTGCGCATAGCCGCGCAGGTGAATACCGTGACGCAGGTGGTCCATGGTCGACAGGTGGTCTTTCCACAGGTCGTCCAGCACGCGCAGCAGGATCTGCTTCTCGAAGGTACGCAGGGCGTCGATACCGGCCTGGTCTTCCTTCTCGGTGTAGGCCGTGGTGATTTCGTTCAGCAGCTTCTCGCGCAGGGTCTCTTCGTAGAGGTGATCGTCCTCGTCGAGCCACTGCTGGATCGGCAACTTCATGGCGAAATCGCTGGCCAGCGACGCTTCCAGGCCGGCCACGTCCCACTGCTCGGGCAGCGACTGCGGCGGGATGTGCTGGCTGATGGTAGCGTCCAGCACTTCCTTGCGGAATTCGACGATGGTGTCGCCGATGTTTTCGGCGGCCAGCAGGCTGTTGCGCATGTGGTAGATCACCTTGCGCTGCTCGTTGGCCACGTCGTCGTATTCGAGCAATTGCTTACGGATGTCGAAGTTGCGGCCTTCGACCTTGCGCTGGGCCTTCTCGATGGCGTTGGTGACCATGCGGTGCTCGATGGCCTCGCCCGACTGCATGCCCAGTGCCTTCATGAAATTCTTCACCCGGTCAGAGGCGAAGATGCGCATCAGGCTGTCTTCCAGCGACAGGTAGAAGCGACTGGAACCCGGGTCGCCCTGACGGCCGGAACGGCCCCGCAGCTGGTTGTCGATACGGCGCGATTCGTGGCGTTCGGAGGCGATCACATGCAAGCCACCGGCTTCGATCACCTGCTGGTGACGCTTCTGCCAGTCGGCCTTGATTTGCGCGATCTGCTCGGCGGTCGGGTTTTCCAGGGCGGCCACTTCGGCTTCCCAGTTACCACCCAACAGGATGTCGGTACCACGGCCGGCCATGTTGGTGGCGATGGTCAGCGCGCCCGGGGCACCGGCTTGCGCGATGATCTCGGCTTCCTTCTCGTGGTACTTGGCGTTCAGTACCTTGTGGTCGATGCCTTCCTTCTTGAGCAGGTTCGACATGTGCTCGGACGTTTCGATGGTCGCGGTACCCACCAGGATCGGCCGGCCCTGCTTCATGCTTTCCTTGATGTCAGCGATGATCGCAGCGTATTTCTCGTCGGCGGTCAGGTACACCAGGTCGTTGAAGTCTTTACGCGCCAGTGGCTTGTTCGGCGGGATCACCATCACGTTCAGCGCGTAGATCGATTGGAACTCGAACGCTTCGGTGTCAGCGGTACCGGTCATGCCGGACAGCTTGGTGTACAGGCGGAAGTAGTTCTGGAACGTGGTCGAAGCCAGGGTCTGGCTCTCGGCCTGGATGTTCAGGTTCTCTTTGGCTTCGATGGCCTGGTGCAGGCCCTCGGACAGGCGACGACCCGGCATGGTACGACCGGTGTGTTCGTCGATCAGCAGTACCTGGCCGTCCTGGACGATGTACTCGACGTTGCGGTGGAACAGCTTGTGCGCGCGCAGGCCAGCGTAGACGTGGGTCAGCAGGCCCAGGTTGTGCGCCGAGTACAGGCTCTCGCCCTCGGCCAGCAGGCCGGCCTGGGTGAGCATTTCCTCGATGTACTGGTGACCGGCTTCGTTCAGCTCGACCTGACGGCTCTTCTCGTCGATGGTGAAGTGGCCTTCCTGGGTAACCTGGCCTTCCACTTCCTCAATGTGCTGGGTCAGGCGCGGGATCAGGCGGTTGATCTCGATGTACAGCTTGGAGCTGTCTTCGGCCTGGCCGGAAATGATCAGCGGGGTGCGCGCTTCGTCGATGAGGATGGAGTCGACTTCGTCGATCACGGCGAAGTTCAGTTCACGCTGGAACTTCTCGTCCTGGCTGAACGCCATGTTGTCGCGCAGGTAGTCGAAACCGAATTCGTTGTTGGTGCCGTAGGTGATGTCGGACGCATAGGCCGCGCGCTTTTCTTCCGGCGGCTGGAACGCCGAGACGATTCCGACCGACAGGCCGAGGAATTCGTACAGCGGGCGCATCCAGTTGGCGTCACGGCGGGCCAGGTAGTCGTTGACGGTGACCACGTGCACACCCTTGCCGGACAGTGCATTGAGGTACACGGCCAGGGTACCGACCAAGGTCTTGCCTTCACCGGTGCGCATTTCTGCGATCATACCCTCGTGCAGGGTCATGCCGCCGATCAGCTGCACGTCGAAGTGGCGCATGCCCATCACGCGTTTGCCGGCCTCACGGGCCACGGCGAAGGCTTCAGGCAGCAATTGGTCCAGTGTCTCGCCTTTGGCCAAACGCTCCTTGAACTCTGCGGTTTTGCCCCGCAGCTGTTCGTCGGAGAGGGCCACCATCTTCTCTTCGAAGGCATTGACGATACTCACCGTCTTGAGCATGCGTTTCACTTCACGCTCGTTCTTGCTTCCAAAAAGTTTCTTTAACAAAGGCGCAAACATATCGGCAGGATCTTCCACACGTAGGGATGGAGGGCGGCCCCATGAGTCGCCCGTGCAGCCCTGAGGCCGCATGCGAACGAGCATTCTACCCGGAAACGATGGTGAGGAAAGTGGTGGATTTCCACGATGCTATTACAGCGTTTTGGCGGGGGCTTGTCTTAGATAGGGGCATTTTCCCTGAGTTCAAGGCTTGGCAACATGAAAGGTATCGAGAATTAGTCTTATCTTCTGCTGCCCGCGAAGAGGCCGGTGCAGGCTATAGAGGTGTTAAACTGCTGACCACGTAACCTCATGCATACCCCATGACCTACAAACCCTCCCCCGCCCAGCCACCTTCCGCCCTGCTCCGCCAGGTGCGCCCGCTGCGCCTGCTGCTGAACCAGGCCGAGCGCCTGGAGCACCTGCAGCGCCTGCTGGAAAGCCAGCTGCAACCGGCCGCCCGCGAACACTGCCATGTCGCGTCCTGGCGCGATGGTACCTTGCTGTTGGTGGTTACCGACGGCCATTGGGCAACGCGCCTGCGCTACCAGCAAAAGCGCCTGCTGGCGGCATTGCAGGCCATGGAAGCCTTCGGCAACCTCCGGCGCATCCTGTACAAGGTCCAACCGCCGCTGGTGCCGGCCAAGCGCGGCGGGCATGCTGCCGAACTCTCGAACAGCGCCGCCGAGAGCCTGCGCGACACCGCCGAGGGCATCACCGACCCCAAGCTGCGTGCCGCACTGGAACGGTTGGCTGCCCACGCCAACAGCAAGG